>JAYSKW010000813.1:0-1607 GCA_043726085.1 Limnoglobus sp. | reverse complement strand
ACGACGACTTTCGTCGGCAACAACGCGCCGTCAGTTTTTTTGAATTCGCTCAGGAATGTCTCTTCGACGACGTCGATCACGCCACTCGGGCCGGGTGCGATGCCCTTGCGTTGGGTCTTGATCAGGTTGCCGACTTTCGCATCGAAGAACAATCGCACATCGACGACGCCGTTACCCGTGACGAGCACGACGTTTGCGGAGGTGCCTTTGACGTCGGCGTCTTTCTCCATCTTAATCGTGTACTTTTTCGCTTCGAGTAACGGCGTCAACGTCGTTACTTCTTGCAGCAATCCGGCCTGGATGGTTTCTTCCTTCATTTTGTCGCTCGAAGGCTGTTCCGTCCCGGCGAGCATCGTCTTGATTTTCGTCTTCTTGCCGTTAAGGATTTGCAGCGTCGTCAGCTTCAACCCGCTGATTTCCGCTTGAATCTCGAGTTTATATTTATCGGGCACACTGTAGACCGCGATGGCGGAGAACGTCAGTTCCTGGCCGCTGACGGTCATATTGCCCTTGGCGGTCGAGCGGGCGGTTTTCGTCTTGTTGAGGGCTTCCGCGCCGCCGTGGGCTTCGATCGCCTTTTTCACAATGGCAATTGCACCATCGTCTTGCGCGGACGCGATACCTTGGGAAAACATCAGCGCGAAGAGCGCGAGCCACATCATTCGCATCGGGTCGTCTCCGGGGTGAGAGCGGGAGTTCGGGTCGGGCAACCGAGTCGCCTTGCAACAATCGTCAGGTACGTTATATGCACTTCGTGTGTAGGTCCGCGCCGGGAAGTGCCGATACTACAGGTTGTGCGGAAATTCCCGGACTGGGGAGGTTGGGCATGGTCGCCGTCGAACCGATGTTCCGTTGGGTATGCACATTCGGAATTGTCGCGCTGGGGGTGACGCTGAGCGTCACCGCACGCGGGCAGTCCCCCGATGGACTGAAAGCCCCCGAAGGCAAACTCACGGTGTTACCGTTGTTGCCAGACCCATTGAGCGCACCGGCCGCGAGTGCGATCAAACCGGCGTCGGCCGCACTGACGACTTCGATGACGGAGCCGTTCCGCGATAAGCAGATCCAGGTGGCCGCGTTCATCGGCACCGATACCGTCCTTACCGACGACGAAGTCTGGCAAATGGTCCGCCAGCGCGGCGACCAATTCAACGACCTGACCGGTGGCGAGCGCGAGTCCAAAGAGAAGGCGATTTACCGCGTAGAACTTCGCAAACTCATCGAACGCGAACTGATCATTACCGAACTATTCGCGCGGATGCGGAAGAACAACGCGGGCAGTATGATCGACAATATTATGGACAGTTCGCGAGAAGTCGCCGTGCGTCGCCTCGGCGAATACCGCAAAGGCAAGAACGTCACCGAGGAAGAGTTCACGAAGATTCTGCGTTCGCAGGGCCTTACTTATAAGGGTTTGCGCCGTCAACTCGAACGCGATGCGCTCGTGAGTATGTACCTCGAACAGTCGCTCAAAGACAAAGTCAAATTCATCACGCTCAACGACTTGTGGGATTACTACCTCGCGAACCCGAAAGAGTTCGCGCTCGAAGAACGCGTCAAGTGGCTCGATCTGTTCGTCAGCAATCAACGGTTCCGCACTCCCGAGG
>JAYSKW010000812.1:0-2112 GCA_043726085.1 Limnoglobus sp. | reverse complement strand
CTCACCCGCAAGAACGGCACGGGCCGCATCCTTCAGGACCGGGAAATTGAGCGTCTGCTCGTACGGGTTGGAGATCGAGACGGAGATCATGAGGTGATGATAGAAACCGCACGCACGATCTGCCCTCCGGTTTTCGCGATCTTTCGCCACATTTGCATTCTTGTCAACGCCGTTGCGGCTCTTATAAACTCTGGAATCCTCTCCCGGATCACCCTTGTATACGGTCGTACCCCCGGCCGCCGCGACGCCGCGTAGGGATCGGTCCACAACTGTTTGGGGTGCCGCACTCCCGTCTACTCGGAGATTCACACGCAATGGTCACTGCCCGTCAACAGGCGATTCAAACGATCGCTACGACCGTGCATAATTTGAACCGGATCGAATTCAAAGGTCTCGAATTTAAGGACATGTTCGGCTGCAACGTATTCAACGAAGCCGAGCAGAAGGCCCGTCTGCCGAAGCCGATCTTCAAGGCGTTGCAAAAGACGATCAAACTCGGTGCGCAACTGACCGACCCCGCGATTGCCGACGCCGTCGCCAGCGCCATGAAGGATTGGGCGATCGAACACGGGGCCACGCACTACACGCACTTATTCCAGCCGTTGACGGGATTGACCGCCGAGAAGCACGATTCGTTTTTGTCGCCATCGGGTGATGGGACCGCACTCGCCGAGTTCAGCGGTAACGAACTCGTCAAGGGAGAGCCGGACGCCAGCTCATTCCCGAGTGGTGGCACGCGATCGACTTTTGAAGCCCGTGGCTACACCGGCTGGGATCCGACCAGCCCCGCATACATTCGCGAAACGCCGAACGGCGCAACGCTCGTCATCCCGACCGTGTTCGTTTCGTGGACCGGCGAAGCACTCGACAAGAAAACCCCGCTGCTCCGCAGTATGGAAGCCCTATCGAATCAGGCGATCCGCATCATCCGACTGTTCGGCCACGACAACGTGAAGCGCGTCTACACGACGGTCGGCCCCGAGCAAGAATACTTCCTGATCGACAAGAATTTCCTGTACGCCCGCCCGGACCTCATCAACTGCGGGCGAACGCTGTTCGGTGCAAAACCCCCGAAGGGCCAGGAACTCGAAGACCAATACTTCGGCACGATCCCCGAGCGCGTCATCGCCTGTATGGCCGACTGCGAAACCGAGATGTTCAAGCTCGGTATCCCCGTCAAAACCCGCCACAACGAAGTCGCGCCGAGCCAGTACGAAATCGCACCGATCTACGAAGATAGCAACCTCGCGACCGACCACAACCAACTGACAATGGACGTCATGCGGCGAACCGCCGAGAACTACGGCCTCGTCTGCTTGCTCCACGAAAAGCCCTTCGCAGGCATCAACGGATCGGGCAAGCACAACAACTGGTCCATGTCTACCGACACCGGCGAGAACCTGCTGAACCCCGGCGATAACCCGCACGATAACGCACAGTTCCTCGTGTTTTGCGTCGCCGTGATTCGCGCTGTGGCCAAGTACCCGGAACTGCTACGCGTCAGCGTCGCCTCGGCCGGAAACGACCACCGCCTCGGTGCCAACGAAGCCCCGCCGGCGATCATTTCGATCTTCCTCGGCGATCAGCTTCAAGACATCATGGATCAACTCGAACGCAGCGATTTGAAGAGCACGAAACAGGGCGGCTACATGGAAGTGGGCGTCAGCGTGCTGCCGAAGCTGCCCCGCGACGCGGGCGACCGTAACCGCACCTCGCCGTTCGCCTTCACCGGCAACAAGTTCGAGTTTCGCGCCGTTGGTAGTGCGTTCAGCATCGGTGGGCCAAACACCGTGTTGAACACGATCGTGGCCGAGTCGATCGACTACATCGCGTCGAAACTCGAAGCCGATGTGAAGGGCGGCAAGACGCTCAACAAGGCGATCCAGGATCTGCTGCCCGGAGTCCTCAAGGAATCGAAGAAGGTTATCTTCAACGGCAACGGCTACTCCGAAGAATGGCACGCGGAAGCCGCGAAACGCGGGCTGCCGAACCTGAAGACCACCGTGGAAGCGATTCCGCAAGTGATCAGCAAGGCGAGCATCGAACTGTTCACCAAGTACAAGGTGCTGACCGAGAAGGAACTGTACAGTCGCTATGAGATCTTCAGCGAGA
>JAYSKW010000811.1:0-5950 GCA_043726085.1 Limnoglobus sp. | reverse complement strand
TTTGAGCCTCGGGTAGGCTGCTCGATCGCACGGGTAACCGTGCGGCTAGAGAAATGATCGTCATCACCGCAAGGTGGGACAAAACCCGGCTTACAAGCCGACCGGCGAATCGAATCCGGGATCTTTCACACACTCGCATCAGGACGCAGTATGCCGCGGCTCGTACTGGGTAGTCGAAACAAAAAGAAGTTACGCGAATTGGTCGAACTGCTATCGGACCTCGTCGAAGTGACCGATCTTTCGCCGTACGCACCCGCACCCGCAGACATCGAAGAAACGGGCACCACCTTCGAGGAAAACGCTCGCCTGAAAGCGACGACGCTTGCGCCACTGTTGGGCGAGTGGGTACTCGGCGAAGATAGCGGCCTCGTCGTACCGGCACTCGGTGGGCAGCCGGGCATATACTCCGCAAGGTGGGCAGGCGAACACGGCAACGATGCCGCAAACAACGCGAAACTGCTGCAAGAACTCGCGAACTTTCACGGCGACAAACGCGCTGCATACTACGTCAGCACCGCCGCGCTCGCCGACCCGACGGGCACTGTCGTTGCGGTTGTCGAAGGTCGCTGTTGGGGTCAAATCGCGATGCAGCCGACCGGCAGTGGCGGTTTCGGTTACGATCCGCTGTTCGTGATCCCCGAGTATCATGCGTCGTTCGGCGAACTCTCGAACACGGTCAAACACGCTCTCAGCCATCGCGGTCGTGCTATCGGTCTGCTCCGCCAAACGATTCGGCAACGCTTGGGATTCAAATTTGACTAGCTGTCTCATTTGACTGGAATGGCACATGGGCTGCGTGACTTCATACAGAATTTTAACCGCAGAGGTCGCAGAGAGCGCGGAGTAAATACGCATGATTTCTGCACGTATTAAATACAAGCAGAAAACAGCTACGAGGAGTGAACCATCACATGATTTTTCTTCTTTGCGTACGTTGCGCTCTCTGCGGTTAAAGTTTTGTTTTTCGTTTTGATCGCTGCCGAATTAGGGTGAATCCGCGATGTCACTCAACGAACTCATGTCGGACATCATCGCGTTTCGGCACTACTTGCAGTCCGAACGTGGCCTCTCCGAAAATACACTTCTCGCGTACAACCACGATCTCGAACGCTACGCACAGTGGATGGTGATCGCGAAACTGCCGAACTATCTCGCGCCGACGCTCAGCGATTTGTCGCGCTACATCGCGTTCATGCACGAGGAAGAACTCGCCGCCCCCAGTATCGCCAGGCACCTTGCCGCACTGCGAATGTTCTACCGCTTCCTTCGGCTCGAAGAAAAAGCCGACCCGTCGAGCGTCGAGCTTTTAGCATCGCCGAAACTCTGGCAGCGCGTGCCGCACGTACTATCCCCGGAAAGCGTCGATGCGTTGCTGAACGCACCGCGAGCGGGGGATCGCTTCTTCCTGCGCGACCGGGCATTGCTCGAAACGCTCTACGCCACCGGTTGCCGGGCGTCGGAGGTCGTCGGGCTGAAACGGCACGATTTGTACTTGGATTCGGCGTTCTGCAAATGCTTCGGCAAAGGGAGCAAACAACGTGTGGTGCCGTTGGGTAAACCGGCAATTGCCTCGTTACGGGCGTACCTCGCCGATGCTGCGACGGCGGGTGGCGAAGAGCACGTCTTCACGTCGCGATCGGGGCAACCGCTGTCGCGAATCGTGCTGTGGATGCTGGTCAAGAAATACTGTCTGCGTGCCGAACTGCCGATAACGGTCAGCCCGCACACGCTACGCCACAGTTTTGCCACGCACCTGCTCGCCGGCGGGGCCGACCTACGCACGGTGCAAGAACTGCTCGGACATGCCTCGATCCAAACGACGCAACTCTACACGCACATCGACCGCACCCGCCTGAAGGCGATCCACAAGAAGTTCCACCCACGCGGGTGAAACTTCGTTAGTTGGCCAGAAACGAATTGATGACGATTGGCAGTGGGTTCTTGTATTCGCGGGCGTAGCGGTTCTTTTTCTTTCGCTCGACTTCCATCTTGTTTAAGAACTCGATAATCATCTTCTCGGTGCCGAGCGTGGCGTCTTTGCCAAGTAAATCGACGCCTTTGAGGTCGGTGCCTTTGACGGTTCGGAGGAAGGTGAAGTCGAGTTTGTCGAGCTTCGGCGACGTTTTGCCACCTGCGACCATCACTTGATTCGTGAAGTACTTACAAGATAGATCGCCTTCTTTGTCTTTGTCTCCGTGGACGAAGAGCATCGGCGTTTCTTTCCGCATATCTCCGTTGGTATCGCGACCGTACTTCGCGACCCAGTTTTCGACTGCGCTCGTACTCACACTCGGATGTCGCGTCGGCGACAACCAGACACCGCCACCGTAATCGCGACCGGCCGGGTCCGTACCGCAGTTGCGTCCCGTTGCGGAGACGAATCGCGGGAGTAACGCAGGGACCGCGACGTTCGGGAGTTTCGCATCGCGATGCCATTCGCTCGTCATGAACATCATTCCCAGCGTGGCCGCATCTCCCGCACCGACAAAGTAAACCGAACTAGAATTCACTTCGCCCAAGTCGTTTTTGACATCGACGAGCGAACGAATCGCGGCGATGTCGTTGACGAGCATTGGAAAGTAGGCATTCTTCTTCTCGAAGTCTTTGACGAAGATTTCTTTCGCAGGAGGATTTTTGGTCGCTCCCTTCATATGCGCCTTGTTCAAAACGCTCAATGCGTCATTTTTCCAGAACATCTCGGGCACGACATCGGTGCTCTTGCCGTGACCGCGGAAGTCGAAGCGAACGACGTTGAATCCTTCTTTCGTGAGCGTCTTGGCGAGACCATCCCAGTCGCCCTTGTTCGGGTCTTTCCCGAAGGCGTGGAGCAATATCACGACCGAGCCATTCTTCTGAGCCCCGGCCTTGTAGAACTTGACGTCGAGTTTCACGCCATCGAAAGTGGTGATCGACTCATCGCTCGGTGCCGTTGGGTCTTGCGACCGAGCATCGGGGCTGAAGAACGTCGCCAAACAGGCGGCGAAGGAGAGTGAGATTGCAATGCTGCGTCGCATATTGGGCCTCCCGGCAAAACGGTCGGTGGGGGAGAGTCGGTGTGTGTATAACGTATCTCGATTATACGCCGTTTGCGCAGCGATGTCAGCGAATGAATTCCAAAGTGGACACTTCCCGAAAGTGCCCAGCCTATGCGTAGCCCGCACACAGCGGAGTGCGGCACAGATTTCTGGCGAAAATGCTTGACGCGCCGACGATATTGTCGCTATGGAAACTGCCTATATGTTCCGACGTAATCGATTCTCACGTGCGATCCCGACATTCGTGCTGCTGGTGCTGAGCGTGACGCTCGGTTGCCGATCGCGCGAAACGTGTGCGCCGACAGACAACTCGCGGGTTCGCCAAACGGTCCGACTGGCGACGGCGAATCCACCGGAAGAAATTCTCGCGCCTGTAGCGCCACCGGCATCGCCGAAAACGATGCTCGTGATTTCGGGCGGCGGTATGTACGGGGCTTATACGGCAGGATTTCTCTCCGGGTGGTCGAAGACGGGCACCCGTCCGCAATTCGACGTCGTGACCGGCATTAGCACCGGGGCACTGATCGCCACTGTGGCATTCCTCGGCCCACAATTCGATGAAGCCACGCGCGAGTTTTACACCTCGATTCGCGCTGCGGACATCTACAACACCCGCGCCTGGATCCTCATACCTTGGGCCGGCTCCATTGCTTCGAGCGAGCCGCTGCGACGCCTCATCGATTCCGTCGTCGACGAGCGATTACTCGCATACGTTGCCACCGAACACCGACGGGGCCGTAGGTTGTACGTGGGCACGACCAGTTTAACGACGCGAAAGCTCGTCGTTTGGGACATGGGAGCCGTCGCGGAGAAGGGTGGTACCGTCGCCGTCGATCGGTTTCGCCGAATCTTGTTAGCTTCGTGTTCCGTTCCCGGCATGTTGCCTCCCGTTGCCATTACAAACGATGTCAATGGGAAAACATCGGTCGAATTGCACGTAGATGGCGGAGCGACGGCGCAACTGTTCGCGCCGCCCGGTTCCTTACCGCCACAACCGGAAGGGACGTCTGGCGCGAATGTCTACGTGATGATTTCTGGTAAGCTGTTCACCGATCCCGCCCCCGTGCGACCTCGCGTGTTGCCCGTGCTGGCGGCTTCCGCAGCCGGCATTCTGCACGCGCACTGCCGTGCGGAAGTAGCCACGTTGTTCCATCAATCGCGAAACGCCGGCGCAAATTTCCACCTGACCGCGATACCCGATAGCGACAACGGTCGCACGCTCGGTTTAAACTTCGAGCCGGCAGAAATGAGCCGACTATACGACGTCGGCTACTTCCACGGCGTCAGCGGCATCTGGATGTCCGCACCCCCCTTCGAAGGGGCCGCAACCGATCCACCGCGACAGTAACTCCCCGTTGACGCGCCGATAAGTACAGGGTATCGCTCGTGCAATGTTACCCGACGCCGTGCCACAATTGCGAATCTACGACAGCGAGCCGGACCCGGCTTGCCGGATGGCGGCACGCGAGTTGTTGCGACCGCCGTTCGAGCGGCCGACGGCACGCGGACTCGAGCCGTTTACCCGCGGATGGTATGAGGAAATCGAACTCAAACGCTATGCGCGGCAGGGCGAATGGTTGCCGAAACTGTTGGAGTTTCGGCGACACGTCGGCGAATCTCTCGTCATGGTCGGCCCCGGTTTGGGGACCGATGCCATCCAGTATCGGCGGCACGAAACGCAAGTCACGATTTGCGCCTTACCGCTCGACGACACCTTAGCGATGCGTCGCAATTTCGAGTTGCGCGGCCTCAACTTACCGATCGTCGAAACGCCAACTGCGGAAGCGTTACCGTTCGCACGTGGTGCCTTCGATCTCGCCTATTTGAATACGCTGAACGCGCATCACGCGAACCTCGCGAATGTGGCCGAGGAGATGTATCGCGTCCTGAAACCGGGCGGGAAGCTGCTCGCACTTTTCCCCGCGTGGTACGATGTCGGTCGATGGCAACGATGGCTATTGCCGCTGCAACGCCTCTACTGGCAAGCGCCGCCCGCACCGACGACCGGACCCAAGCTGACCGCCCACGAATTGCGCGTCGCGTTCTCCCGCTTCCGCGATTTCCGCGTCAATCAACGGCATCTGCGGCGATCCGAATTACCGCACGTCTGGCGATTGTTGCCGACGAGTTTGCTCGAACGGTTCCTCGGCCGCGTACTAATCTTGAGAGCATTCAAACCGCTGTCTGCCGTTCGCGAAGAATCGACTGTCGCCGCTTAATCCAAACTCGACGGCGCGGCAACGACGCATCGCAACTCGATTTCGCTTGACGCAAGCCTTTCGTTCCGTCACCATTCAGTTGCCGGTGATCGATACCCACCTGCCGGCGTTTCAGACCGTAACCCCACCCACCGTTTCGGGGTCATTATTCATGCGCGTTCTCCTCACTGTTGCGCTCGCGATTGGTTTCGCCACGGACACCCATGCCGCCGATGCCCCACCCACGAAGTTGATCGTTTATCCGAACGCGGTGACGCTGTCTGGCCCGCAAGCATTGCAACGGCTGATCGTGATCGGCGAATATGCCGACGGGCACACGTACGATCTCACGAAGACCGCAACGTTCACCACGGTAAACGCGAAGGTGGCCAGCGTCGATGCAAACGGAATCGTGCGACCAATGCGCGATGGTGTCACCGCAGTGACAGTGAGTGCCGGGGTCACGGCCAGCATTTCGATTACGGTCGAGAAGCATACTGCGAACATGCCGGTGAATTTCCGTGCGGAGATCGTGCCGATACTCACGAAAACGGGGTGCAACGCGGGCGGTTGCCACGGTGCGCAACTGGGCCGCGGCGGGTTTCGATTGTCGTTGTTTGGCTTCGATCCGTCGTTCGATTACGAACAGATCGTCCGCAGTAACGAAGGCCGTCGCGTCGTGATGGCCGACCCGGACCGGAGCATCGTGCTGGCGAA
>JAYSKW010000810.1:0-2838 GCA_043726085.1 Limnoglobus sp. | reverse complement strand
AGAAGAGTTCATCGTCAACAAGGTGGGCGGACGCTTCAAGCTGTCCACGCTCATTCAGAAGCGAATGGTCGCGCTGAACACTGGTGCGAAGCCGTTGGTAAACAATCACACCAAAGACAAGCTCGCCATCGTCATTCAGGAAATCCTCGAAGACAAAATCTACCTCGACGTGACCGGCGAAGCGCTCACGCGCAACACGACGGCCACTGCCAACATCACCGGCAACGTCTTCGGCGGCAACAAACCCGCACCGATCCCGACCGTACAAGCGACCGACGCCGAGTAAGCCACTTCGACAAATCTCATTTGCGAACCGCACTCGCGAAAATCCATTCGCGCGTGCGGTGCCCGACGGTTTAGAGATACCGCTTCGCGGCATCGAGCAGCTCCCCACACGCGCCTTGTAAGTCGCGATTACCATTCGCTTTCGCTTTCGCCATTCCCCGTTCTGCAAAGCGACTCGCAAGCGTACCGTTCTTCGCACCTAACATCGCCTCGGCGGCCTTTACGAAGAGGTTGCCGTCGTCGGGGTTGCGCTCGATGGCGGCATCGAACTCTTTCGCGGCCGCGTCGGGTTGCTGCGTTTTCAGGTACAACGTGGCCCGTCGCATTCCGAATTCGTTGGCGCGTTTGCCATCGTTATGTGCCGCATCGTACGTCGTTCCTGCATCGGCGATGCGGATCGCCTCGGCGGTGTTCCCTTCGGCGAGAGCACCCGTCATCAGGCAGGCGAAGAACGGGTAACGGTCGGGCTTGGCGTTGTCGGCAGGGCGTTCGGAACCGGCTTTGGCGAACGCGACGGCCAATTCGTGCGAGCCGAGTTTGATCGCGGTTCGCATTGCCTCTTCGAGTTCGCCGACGCGGATCGTCGCGATCGGTAACGCGGCGAGGTCGGCTGCGTTCATTGCCGTCACTTCGCGTTTTGCAGGCGCGGCAGGCATCGGAATTGCGATCGGTTTCGCGACCACGGGTGCAATTGCGGGTGCCGGAGTCGCTTCGGGAAGCACTTCGACGACGGGCGGCAATGCAGCCTTCATCTCGATACCGAGTTTGCTGCGAATCCGGCTGAAGTCGTAAATTTGCAGCGCGACACTTTGCTCGCCGACTTGCTTGCGAGGCGATGCCCCGAGGATACAATCTTCGAGGAACTTCAGTTGCCCGATGATCCGCTTGCGAAGCAGCGGACTACTGCTAATCGCGTTGAGCGGGGTGATTCCACCGAGCGAACGGGCCGAGCGGTTGGCCCAGATGTTCTCGAAGAAGTTGGCAGCATAATCGCGCATCTTGCCTTCGGCGGCCTCGAACTGCGAATTCTGCAACGGATACGCAACCGCTTCGAGGCCGATCTCGCTGAACTGCACGGTGCCCGTACTCGCCGTCGGTTCGCCGACGCCGAGTTGAACGAGATCGCGAATCTCGGTGGCGACCTTTTGCACCGTCTCTTTTTGCACGTGCCACAGGCGAATCGCACCACCGGAAACGAACATGTTGCAGAGGATCTTCGCGAGGCGCGTGCCCGTGTCCAGCAACATCGGCAACTCTTCGACGACCATCGCGCTGAACGACGAGCCATCTTCGCTCATCTGTGCGCCGAGTAGCCGTCCCGTTTGCGACCAGTTCGTCAGAAGCCCACTCAATAATTGCGGGTCGCGGATCTCCATACCAATGCGATGTTCGATGTAGTCCGCTTCGGCTTCCATCCCTTGGCCGCACTTCAGCACTTCGATCAGCGCGGCGGTTTCCTCGGAGCGGAAGTCGTCGGTTTCGAGTTCGAGCGACTTGTTCAATGCCTCGATGGCGCTCGGTTGCTCGCCGAGCCAGGCGCGAACGACGCCGAGGTTGAACCACGTTGCGGGGTCACCGGCGACTCGCAACGAGAGGTCTTCAAATGCCCGCTTGGCGTCGGACAGGCGGCCCGTGTCGGCACCGGCAGGAATCGGGGCGGCGGACGGGCGGAAGAGATATTTCTTGCGTGCCGCTTCGGGCATCCGCGATTCGGTGCCGAACAAGCCGTCGAACTGCTTCCGCGCTTCGCCGTCTTGAGGCATGAATTTGATGACGCGCTCGAGTGCGGCCCGCGAAGCGACCGGACGGTTCAGCATCAGTTCGAGGCGGGCAATCAGTTCGTGAACTTGTGCGAGTTGGTCGGTGGCTTCCGGCGAGTAGGCATCGGCGGCTTTGCGGAAGAGCAACAGCGCGCCGATGATTTCGCCTTCGGATTGTCGGAAGAATCCGCGTAACAGGTGCCCCATCGCAAAGTCGGGTTGAATCGAATACGCCTTGCGTATCGCTTCTTCGGCCTGCTCGGTTTTCCCTTCGGCGAACAAAATGTGCGCATAATAACCCCAGATCTGGGGAACGTCGGCGTGCGACTTCGTCAGATCCTCCATCGTGCGGAGGGCAGCATCGTGTTGCTCTTGTTGCTGTTGTTCGAGGGCCAACTCGATCTTGTCGAAGAACGGGGTGCAGCACCATTTGAACTTTTTCCCGCTTCCACACGGGCAGGAATCGTACGGTGTCGGTGGCATGAGACTCTCGTGAGGCGTGGCAGGCTAACAGGTTATCAGAACAGGATACGGGTTTCTTGTCGCGCCGAAAACATCCGTTCTGGGTTTGACAGGTGGAAATGCTGACCTAATGTTGGGTGGGCCTCAATCCGACGCAACGAGTAAATGGCTACTACCCCGCGACCGCCACTCGCGCATCCACGCGGGCCGACCCCGAAGGGCATTGACGAATCATGGTAACTAACGATCTGGGCGCATGTGAATGGTTCGTTTGGGATCTGCGACGGAGCGGCTTGATCGACCGCGGTCAACTCGATCAAATCGTCAGCGA
>JAYSKW010000809.1:0-2666 GCA_043726085.1 Limnoglobus sp. | reverse complement strand
TACTGATATTTTTCAGATCGACAATTACTTTATCAAGCCTCTCACTGGTCCACTTTAGGATGGGACGGCACCCCACTGGCCCAATTTCACTCGCTGACGTTCTTCCACTTCGTGTAGTTCGCCCAATTCGCATCGCTCAGCGTGAACTCGGGGAGTTCTTGCCCATCGACGGTCAAACTCCCGATGGGCGGTTTATCGCGAACCGACGACTCGATTCGTTCGATATCGAAATCGTCGCGGCCGAACAGCGACAACTCGCCACTTTTGGTGTCCACCACGAACGCGATCTCGCCTAAGAGTTTCACTTTCAGTTGCGGATACGTCGGCAAGTCGAGTGCGGTGCTTTCGGTGTTCGGATTGGATGCGCGAATCTCTTCGACCAGGCCATCGACGTACGCGAGGTGCTCGGTGGTCGGGCGTTCGACGAACACTCTGCGAAGTTGCCCGTAGGCACGAAACGTGTTCAGGGCGTTGAAGCCAAACCAGACGCCGAACATGATCGAGACGGGGTCGAAACTGCCAATCGCCTGGTACCGCTGATACTGTCGAATCGCGACTGACGCCACGTAGACGGAGATGAGTATCCCATCGAGCAGGACGCACTCTGGTGACGGTCGGAATTTCTTCCAGATGCCGACGAGCAACTCGCCGACGCCGAGTAGGATTTGGCCGTAGAGAATCGGGTGAAACCGCCCGATCATGCTGTAATTGAGGTACGCGAACCCGAGGAACAACGCTCCCGTGAACATCGTACTCGATGCGCCCGCCCGCACGTGATCGCAGACCTTGCGATAGGCGGCGACTCTGGCCAGAGTCATTCGCATTTCTTCGACGCCGATACCGTTCGCCATGTCGTCACTCCGCAAATCGAATCGATACTACCCGTAGCTATTGTCCGATTCCCGCGAGAACCGGCAATGACCGCGAACTCACACTGCTCGGCATCGTCAGCACGCGTTCTTCGACGAGTTGATAAAAGACGTTGCGCTGGCGCGGTTCCCAACCAGCTTCGCGGATCGAACGGCGGATCTCTTCGAGCGTCAGATAATGCACCGTCCCCGCCGACGCGACGACGTTTTCTTCGATCATCAGCGAACCCATATCGTTCGCACCGAAGAACAGCGCCACTTGCCCGATCTTGCCGCCCTGCGTCACCCACGACGACTGGATATTCGGGATATTATCGAGGTACAAACGGGCAATCGCCTGCGTACGCAGGTACTCGAACGAGCCGACGGCGGGGGAGTCGGCCATCTTGTGGCCGGGCTGCATCGTCCAACAGATGAACGCGGTGAAGCCACCCGTTTCGTCTTGCAAGCTCCGCAAACGCTCGAGGTGTTCGATGCGTTCGGCACCGGTTTCGATGTGGCCGAACATCATCGTACAGGTCGAACGCCCGCCGAGTTGATGCCACACTCTGCTAACTTCGAGCCATTCTTCGGTGAGAGCTTTGCCCTTCGTCAATTCCTTGCGAACGCGGTCGACGAGGATTTCGCCACCGCCACCCGGCAGGCTGCCGAGGCCCGCCACTTTCAGCCGTTCGAGCACGGTACGCAACGGCAATTTGTTGATCTTGTGGAAGTGCCAAATCTCCGGCGGACTGAACGCGTGCAGGTTGATCGTCGGGAAGTTCGCTCGCAAGTCGCGCAGCATTTCCTCGTAATATTCGAGCTTCAACGACGGGTGCATCCCGCCTTGCAACAGCACCTGATCGCCACCGAGTTCGACGGTTTCGCGTAGCTTCTGGTGAAGTTCTTCGCGTGTAAGCACGTAGGCGTCGGCGTCGTTCGATTTGCGGTAAAACGCGCAGAAATCGCACACCGCCGCACAGACGTTCGTGTAATTGACGTTGCGGTCGATGTTGTACGTGCGGTACGGCTCGGGGTGCATCCGCATCGTGACGGCGTGTGCGGCGCGACCGAGTTTAGTGAGGTCGCGGCAGTTGGCCATCAGCTCGACGCCTTCATCGAACGTGATGCGCTGGCCGTCAACAGCTTTGGACAAGATTCGGTCGATGGTAGTGGACAAGGTTCACTCCTTTCGGTGCCAGCCCGAGTTCGGCGGCCAGTTCGTAATAATGGTTCAACCCGGCGAGTTCGCGGGGGCCGAGGTCGTAATGAATGATGTTCGTGAGGTAGCGCCGACAGAATCCGGGGTCCAACCCGAGCGGCCCCGCTTCGCGTGCCGCAATCGCCCCGGCACGGCGCAGGCCCAATTCCTTCGCCTGAACGAGTGCCCGTTCCGCACGCCCGAGATCGACGCCTTCACGCACCGCCCAGACGGCGAACACCATCGGTAAACCGGTCCAGTCGGTCCATTCCTGGCCGAGGTCATACGCATAATCGAAGCCCGGCAAACAGGCTTTCATCGCACGATCGCCGATGAGTAACACCGCATCGGTCGTCACCGATTCCGCCGCCGCATCCATCGGTAACTGCCGTAACAATGGCCGCACGTTGTGCCGTTTCGCAAGCAGAATTCGCGTCAGGGCCGCACTCGTCCGCGATCCTTCATCGAGCGTTACCGAGCGAATATCCGGCCAGCGGACTTTACTAAACAGCGTCACACTGAGCACGGGGCCGCGCGACGACACGCCGATGTTCGGCACGTACGAATAGTTGCCCGCACGGAAGAATTCGACGACGGGAATCAGCCCGACATCGAGT
>JAYSKW010000808.1:0-3329 GCA_043726085.1 Limnoglobus sp. | reverse complement strand
CAGCGATGGCACGACGACCTACACGCGGACTGTGCAAGACGTGCTGGCGGCCACGGATACACTCGACAGCGATGCCGACGTCGCGACGGGTCGTACGGGGACGTACACGCTCGCCAACGGCCAGTACATCCCAACGGTCGATGCCGGACTGTACGTGCCGATTAGTATCGGCGACACGGTGTGGTTCGACGCAAACAACAACGGCGTGTTCGATTCGGCCACCGAGCCGGGCATCCCGAACGCGAACGTCACGGTCGTTTGGTACGGGCCCGATGGCGTGTTCGGCGGCGGCGACGACAAGACATTTACGACCAGCACCGATACCGATGGCAAGTACTTCGTGGGGAACCTGCCACCGGGCGAATACAAGGTGAGCATCAATCCCGCGAGCCTGCCAGAGGGCCTCGTTCAGACGTTCGACCTCGATGGAATCGCGACGGGAAACACGACGACACTGACCGCGACTTCTGGCGTGGATCGCCTCGATGCGGACTTCGGCTATCGCGGCACCGGCAGCATCGGTGACACGGTGTTTCTCGATATTAACAACAACGGCCAGTTCGACACCGGCGAGGGAATCGCTGGCGTGAAAGTGCAAATCCGCGGTGACCTCGATGGCGATGGCTTGCCGGAGTCGCTCTTAGCGATCACCGATACCGATGGCCAATACACCTTCCCGAACCTGCGTGTGACGGCAACGGGCGTGCCATACACCGTGACGATCAACAAAGCGACGTTACCCGTCGCAGCGGTGGCAAGCATCGATCCGGATGGCGTGCTCGATAGCAAATCGGTCGTCACAATCACGAACCGAATCCCGAATGACGTGCTGCAAGACTTCGGTTACCGCAGTACGGGTAGCATCGGCGATACGATCTTCCTCGACGCGAACAACAACGGAAAGTACGACCTGGGCGAAGGCATCACCGGCGTCACGGTCACGCTCACCAGCGACTTCGACGGCGATGGTCTGCTCGAAACGCAATCGACCGTAACCGACGCGAACGGGCAATACCTGTTCACGGGCCTGATCACGAACAACGGAAAAGGTGCAGGCGTCGAGTACACCGTCACCGTCGATTCAAAGACGCTGCCTGCCGATGTCGCACAAACCGTCGACCCCGATGGCGTCCTCAGCAACGACTCGATCATCACGATCACCGATGCGGTACAGAACAACCTCCTTCAAGATTTCGGCTATCGTGGCACGGCGAGTGTCGGCGATACAGTGTGGTTCGATGCGAACAACGACGGCATCAAGGGGACGAACGAGCCGGGCATTGCCGGGGCGAAAGTCACGGTCGTTTGGTTCGGGCAAGATGGCATCGAAGGCAACGCCGACGATGTGACAACGACCACCGTGACGGCAGGCAACGGCTTCTGGCAAGTGACGGGGCTGCCCGTCGGGAATTACCGTGCCACGGTCGATACGGCGACGTTGCCGAACGGCCTGAACGTGCAGACGTACGATCTCGATGGACTGAGCACGCCGAGTACGACGCCGTTTACGCTGGAATTGTCGCAGAATCGCCTCGATGTCGACTTCGGCTATCGCGGCACCGCGAAACTTGGCGACACGGTATGGGTCGATCTCAACGGCGACGGAATCCAGACGCCGAACGAGCCGGGCATCCCGCACGCCACCGTCACGCTGGTCTGGTACGGCCAAGATGGCGTACTCGGCGGCAGCGACGATGCCACGCTGACGACAATCACCGACGCGAATGGGAAATACCAGTTCACCGACCTGCCAAGCGGCAACTTCCAGGTGAACGTGAACCCCGCTACGATCCCCGCGAACTTGTCCGACACGTATGATCTCGATGGCAAAGCGACCGCGAATGTCACCCGTGTGTCACTCGCGGTGGGCGAGAGCAATCAGGCCGTGGACTTCGGCTACAAGGGCACGGCATCGGTTGGGGATTTCGTGTGGTACGACGTCAACAAGGACGGCACGCCAACCTTCGCCGAACCGGGTATCGCGGGTGCGACCGTCACGCTGACGTTCGGCGGAGCCGATGGCGATCTGACGACGACCAACGACAACATCACGTTCGTCACCACCACGGGTGCGGATGGCAAGTATCTGATTTCAGGCTTGCCAGTCAGCATTAACGGTGCGTTGCCGAACTATATCGCCACGGTGTCGAACGTTCCGGCGATCTTCACGGTGCAGACATTCGACCTCGACGGCACGACCACGCCGAACGCCGCCACGTTCGTTCTGGGTGCCAGCCAAGATCGTCGCGATGTCGACTTCGGCTTCCAAGGCACGGCCAGCCTCGGCGATTACATCTTCCAGGACTTCAACGGAAATGGCGTGCAAGACGCGGGCGATGTCGGTGTCAGCGGTGTGACAGTCAACCTGCTCGACGCCGCCGGGAACAAGCTCGCAACCACGACCAGCAACGCCGATGGCAAGTACAGTTTCCCAGGCTTGACAGCCGGAAATTACAAAGTCGCGTTCGTCACCCCGAGCGGATTCGCGATCACCGCGAAGAACCAAGGGAACGTCGCCGCCGACAGCGATGCGGATCGCACGACGGGTATCACCGCCACGATTACACTCGCCACGGGCGAGATCAACCCGACGATCGACGCGGGCCTGTACGTGCCGGTGAGTATCGGCGACACGGTGTACTTCGACGCGAACGGCAATGGCAAACAAGCCACCACCGGCGAACCCGGCATCCCCGGCGCGACGGTCACATTGAAGTACGCGGGGCCGGACGGCGTGTTCGGCACGCCCGATGATGCGACCTTCACCGCGACCACCGATGCGAGCGGGAAGTACCTGTTTACAAGCCTGCCACCGGGCAATTTCCAGGTCGATATTTCGAACTTGCCGAACGGGTTGACCGTTGCGACGGCCGACCTCGATGGCATCGCCACCCTGAACACAACGAAGCTCACGGCCGTCTCCGGTACGGACCGCCTCGATGCCGACTTCGGCTATCGCGGACCGGGCAGTATCGGCGACACGGTGTACTTCGACTTCAACGGCGATGGCCTACAAAACGTGGGCGAACCCGGCATTGCGGGCGCGAAAGTCACGGTCACGTGGCTCGGCTTCGACGGCGTGGCGGGCGGGACCGACGATGTCGTTTACACGACCACGACCGACGCAACGGGCAAGTATTCGGTGGCAAATCTGCCGCTCGGAAACTACACGGTCGGCGTCGATTCGACGACGCTGCCAACCGGCTTTGTGCCGGTCTCGGACCTCGACGGCATCGGTACGCCGAACACCACAAAGGTATCGCTTGGCAGTGCGAATCCGAACCGCGTCGATGCCGACTTCGGCTACGTCGGCACCGGTTCGCTCGGGG
>JAYSKW010000807.1:0-4692 GCA_043726085.1 Limnoglobus sp. | reverse complement strand
CCGTGCGGGCACTTCGGACGGCAAAGCGTGGCAGATTGCAAAGGGGCTGACCGACTTCCGCCAGAAGCGATTGATCGCCTCCGACATTCGCGATGCGGCGACCGAACTGCTGTCGATTAAGATTAAAAAAGGCGACAAAGAGACCGTGCTGACGCAGACCTCGGCAGGCGAATGGCGCTTCACCGCACCCGCCGGTTACGGCCTCGCCGACACTGCCGGCGACCCCGAACCGCGGCCCGAAACATTCACCGGTGTTCGCCCGCTTCTGAACGCGCTGACCGCGATGCAAGTCACCGACGGTACCGACTTCATCGAGTCGCCGGAGCCGCTCGAAAAGTACGGCCTCAAACCCGACGACAAAGAAACGATCCGCATCGAACTGACGCCAAAGGATGGCCCACCGGAAGTCTTGTTCATCGGCAAGAAAGTCGACGACAAACCGGGCAAGCATTACTGCCTCGTGGCCGGCGACCCGTGCGTCATGAAGGTAACGACGGACCGCACCGAAGCCCTCACACGCATCGCCAACGACCCGTTTGACCTGCGCGATCGTACACTGGTTTCCGACCTGAAGAGAGACGCGATCGACGCCATCGACATCACCGTCGGCGCTTCGACCGTGAAGGCCCGTAAAGTTATGGTCGGCCCGATTAAGAAGTGGGTGCTCTACGGCGGCCCGTCCGATCCGCAAATCGCGGGGCCAGCGATCGACGACCTGATCGCCACGCTGACGAAGCCACGTGCCGCTCGCGATATTCTCACCGCGCCGAACGATGCCGCATTCGCTGATGCCGAAAAGAAAGCAGAAATCCGACTTTGGATCGATGGCACCGAGAAGCCGACCGCACCGCCTGAAGCCGACAAGTTGCCCGCCGACCCGAAGCTCAAGGGAGACGGCAAGCCGACGCTGACGCTGCTGTTCGGCAAGAAGGAAGGCGACGTCGTCTTCGTCCGAAGGGCCAACGCCGACGGCGCGAAGTCCGACTTGAAACTGACTGACACCGTGATGACACTCGCCACCCGCGACCGGTTGGCGTACCTCGATCCGAAGTTCAAATCGTTCGTCGCAGGCACCGCGAAGCAACTCACATTCAACCGAGGCGGCGAACTGTTCGAGTTGAACCTCGATGCCGCAAAATCGACCTGGAGCTTCGCGAAACCCGACCGCCTCAAGGGGCAATCGTCCGACGCGGACAAACTGCGCAGCCTCATCGGCGTCGTGGCGACGCTGACCCCGGATCGCATCGTGGCGGAGAATCCACCCGAGCCGGACCTCGCCCGTTTCGGCCTCGGTGCTACCCCGCGAATGAAGGTGACGATCGGTTTGAACAACGAGAAAGACAAAGAGCGCACCTACGAATTCGGCAACGAAACCGACGACAAAACGCGGGTCTATGTCCGCCAAACGGGGCGCACGGCCGTGATGACGGTCCCCGTCGATAATTTCAACCGCTTCGCCGTCGATCTCCGCGACCCGACGATTTACACGCTCGATGTGGCGAAGGTAAAGGGCATCAAGTTGCGCGGCTGGAAGCAACTTTTCGGCGGGCCGGTCGAGTACGCATTCGAGAAAAAGGGCAGCGACTGGACGACTTCGAAGTCTCCCGCCGCGTTCGCCGTCGATGCAACAAAGCTCAACGCGCTCCTCGGTGTGCTGACCGCACCCCATGCGGCTGCGTTCGTCGGTGGGACCGCGAAACCGGAGCAAGGCTTCGACCTCAACACCGCCGCAAATAGTCTGGAAATTACGATCGACATCGAAGGCGGCACGCCGATCGTGCTGACACTCGGGAACGATACCGATGGCGGGGCGAACTACTTCGCGACTTCATCGACCCGTAAAGACGAGGTGCTGACCGTCTCGACGGTCGACTTCCGCACCTACCGCGAGAAGCCGGGTTCGCTGCAGAAATAGGGACAATCACGCGGGTGGTGACGGGGTACTGTCACCGCTCTTTCCCATGTTTCTCATCCCGCGTAGCATCTGCCACATTCCGGACCATCGCTCGCGCCATTGGCGGGCGTGCGTCATTCGCAGAATTCCCGTCGTCACGTCGCCTGCGGCCGGGTTGCCGGAAATCGCGGCGTCGATGTGCGGCCGGAACTTTCCCTTTCGCGTCGTCACGACTTGTGGCACCGTCATTTCCAACAACCCTTCGACACCCTGCGTGACGCCCCAACCGGCTGCGCCGCGTCCGCCGAACGGCGTCGCCGGGTGGGCCGTCGGAGCGATGACATCGTTGACCGTCACCACACCCACTCGCAAGTTCGCCGCCAGTTCGTTCGCCGCATTCGCGTCGTTCGTGAAGATCGACGCCGTCAACCGGAACGGCGACTCGGCATGAATCTGCACCGCATCGTCGAGCGTGTCGTACGCCATCACTGCGAGGATCGGCTCGAAAGTCGCATCGCGGCGCGACGGGTGACCGGGTGCTGGTTCGATGAGAAAGGAGATGCCGTTCGCAGGGAGTGCCCGAAGTGCGTTCGCGAATGCCTCGAAGAGTGGCCGGGCGACGATGGCACGCCGCCCGGCCATACAGGTTCGACCCTTGTTGAGCGTCGCGCCGAACCATGCGGCACGCGCTGCCAGTTGCACGTCGGCATCGGGTAACACGATTATGGCATCGCAGCCCGAAAGTTCGAGTGCAGACGGTATCAATCGTTCGCCGAGCCGCGTCGCAATTTTTCGCCCAACCGGCTCCGATCCGGTGAAGTGCAGAAAATCGATGTCGGCTTCGATGAGCGTTTCGCCGCCGTCGCGGGTGGCGGGTAACATCGCGAACCGTTCCGGTGGGAAGCCCGCTCGCAAGAACAGTTCGTGCAATAGTGTGGCCGTCTTCGGAGTCCGCTCGCTCGGTTTCCAAATCACCGCGTTCCCGGCAACGAGTGCATGAAGGATCGGCACCGCGTTCAGGAAGATCGGGTAGTTCCAGGTGCCGAGAATACCCACGATGCCGCGCGGCCGGCGATGCACGACATCGCGACAGCCGAACAACCACAACGGACGACCCGAGATGCGTCGCGGTGCCAGAATCCGCGTCGCATCGGTTTCGAGAAAACGACACGCGGCCGCCGTGGGTAGCAGGTCCGTCGCGATCATTTCATGCGGAATCCGGTCGACTTCCGCACACGCAACCGCCGTCAGTTCCTCGCGCGATTCGACGAGCAAATGCCGGAACTCACGTACGGCCAATAGATGCGCGCGAAGCGTTTTCTGGTGAGATTCACCGCGTGGGGACGAACGGATAGCGTGTGGTGCATTCATGGAGTTAGTGTAGCCCCGACGCGACCGTTCACGGATGCCAGCAATTTAATTCCGTTAGCCCGACGCGCTAGCGAGGGATTGTAACAAACCCCTATTGGTACTGAATCATTGTGGGTTTCCCTCGCTAGTGCTAGCGCGTCGGGCTAACAAGACGGTTTCGTGAACCTGCCGAACTTCCAAACGCTCTTTACACCGGGGCGAGGTATGGGTACTGTCTGCGAACTTGGCCATGGAGGGCCGTGAATGACTCGCCTACGTTTGATATTGGTTGCGATACTCGTCGTCGGCGTCGGTTCGTGGATCGTACTGCGAACGAGCCATGCCGCACACGCCGACGGCATGATTACGCACGTTGACGACACCGACGACGAACCCGAAAGCCACAACGAAGAAGCCGCACGCAAACGCTGGCAGACGAGCCAGGCCCGGCATTGGCGGCAATTGGTCGTGCAACGATAACGCCACTTCTCCTAAACTGATGGTATGGCCACCATTCAGTTTGAACCGATCCCACGCAACGCCACCGCCAGCGAGGTACTCCGCTTCATCGCGAGTGCTTCGGGTATCGACGGCAAGTTCATCGGCAAAATCTCGTTCCTCGCCAAAGCGTCGATCGTCGAAATCGCCGATTCGCACGCTCGCAAAGTCATTACCGCACTCGATGGTGCGGTGTTCCGCGAACGCCGCGTGCGGGCACGTTATGCCGTGCCGCCGGAGAAGCGGAACCCGACCGCGCCCGACCACTTCGATCATTTACTGCGACTGTTGGAAATCGAATCGGCGGAAGAGCGCCGGCGTACGAAGGAGTTGGCGAAGGAAAATCGCCAGGTCGACGACCCGTTCGGCGCGAACCTCACGGGGTTGATGATCGCCGATGCCGAGTATGGCCTCGGGGGGCGTCTCGTCGTGCAACTGACCCGCAAGGGCCGCGTCGATCCACTTCCGCCGAACCGCTTGCAGTCGGGTTCGCCGATCATGCTCACGCAGACCGGCGTACAACGGCCGCTCAGTTTGCGCGGCGTCCTCGTCGAACGCTCGGATCGCATCGTGACGGCTGCGTTCGAGGAACCCGAAGACGACATTCCCGACGATGCCAATTGGCGGCTCGATCTCTCCGCAGATGAAGCGTCGCGACAACGCCAACAAGCCGCGTTGTACCGTGCGCAGGCCGCCGAAAAGGATCGGCTTTCCGAACTTCGCGAAGTGCTATTAGGCGAAAGCCAACCGCGATTCGCGACGCTCGACGATTCGCAACCTTCGGACAAATTGAACGCGGTGCAAAACGATGCCGTCGCGTTTGCCCTTGCGGCAAAGGACGTGGCGGCGATTCACGGCCCACCCGGTACGGGCATGTACGTGAGCCGCGAGCGGTTCCTGAGCGAGCTTGCGCTCGATCCCACGAGCGCGAGCGGCAACCACGCCGGTCC
>JAYSKW010000806.1:0-16142 GCA_043726085.1 Limnoglobus sp. | reverse complement strand
GGCGAACTGCCGAACACCAACGATTCGGCAGTTCGCCTTTCATGGCGGTGACCGTAAATTTCTTGCCGCCCTTGCGTGCTCGCTCTTGAGCTTCCTTCATCGCTTTATCGTAACTGGTGATATCGACGGTCAGCCCCTGCTCAGCGGCCATCTGTTGCGTGATGTCGATGAACAGGCCGAAGGTGTCGTACAGTTTGAATGCATCCGCACCGGTCACGACATTCGTTGCGTCGGCCTTCGTGCGTTCGGCGATGCCCATGAACAGCTTGATACCACGATCGAGGTTTCGCAAGAACGCAACTTCCTCGGTATAGATTTGTTCGCGGACTTTCTCGGGGTTGCGCTTGAGTTCTGGGAACGCCGTACCGAACTGCGCGACCACCGTTGGTACGAGCTTGTGCAAGAACGGGCCATCGGTACCGAGATACTGGCGGCCGTATCGCTCGGCGCGGCGAAGGATACGTTTCAGCAGGTGGTCCCGGCCATCGTTGCCG
The DNA here is from genome assembly GCA_043726085.1 of Limnoglobus sp. Lineage (GTDB taxonomy): Bacteria > Planctomycetota > Planctomycetia > Gemmatales > Gemmataceae > Limnoglobus. The sequence goes on along the minus strand of JAYSKW010000806.1, from coordinate 15,648 downwards.
ATCGTGGCACCGTCGGTCAGTGCGAACGTCAGCGTGCGGATGTGGTCGCCGATGACGCGATAGGCAATGTCTTTGACGTCGTCGAGTTTCGCGGTGTACGCATCGGCAACGGTAATCGTGCGAATCGCTTCAAAGATTGGCGTAAACACGTCGGTGTCGTAGTTGCTGTCTTTGCCGTTGAGCACGGCACAGATACGCTCGAAACCCATACCGGTATCGACGTGTTTCGCGGGGAGTGGAGTCAGGCTCTTGTCCGCGTTGCGGTTAAATTGAATGAAGACGTTGTTCCAGATTTCGATGACATCGGGGCTGCCACCGTTAATGAGTTTCGCGCCGCTACGGTCCGGCGTACGGTCGAAGTGAATCTCCGTACACGGGCCGCACGGGCCGGTTTCGCCCATCTCCCAGAAGTTGTCCGCTTTGTTACCGAGATGTATTTGTGCGGCGGGTACGCCGACCGATTTCCAGATCTCGGCAGCCTCCTCGTCCTTGGGGATGCCGTTGTCCGGGTCGCCCTCGAACACCGTGACGTGGAGCCGCGTTTTGTCGAGCTTCCAGACTTCGGTGAGGAGTTCCCAGGCCCAGGTGATCGCGTCCTTTTTGAAGTAATCACCGAAGCTCCAGTTGCCGAGCATCTCGAAGAACGTGTGGTGATACGTGTCCTTACCGACGTCGTCGAGGTCGTTGTGTTTGCCACCGGCGCGGATACATTTCTGCGTGTTCGCCACGCGCGTAAACTTCGGTTTTTCCGTACCGAGGAAGTACGGCTTGAACTGATTCATCCCCGCGTTAGCGAACAGCAACGTCGGGTCGTCGAGCGGCACGACGGGCGACGACGCCACGAACGTATGGCCGTGCTTCGCGGTAAAGAAATCGATGAACTGCTGGCGAATCTCGGAAGACGAAAGCATGGACTTCTCAGCGTGTTTGAGAGGGAATAACCGTAGGGACTAGACACGAAGTTGCTGGAAAAGTTCAAGGGGTAACCGGAAGTTGTCGCAGCCGCGCAGCTTCACCAGCCGCATCGACAATGCGAATGCAACGAGCCGTGAGATGTGACCAATTCACGACGATGTGGCCGTCCAGTGAAAGACGGCCGACTGGCCGATGTTCTCTTCGACTTCGAGCCGCAAGACTTGCGGGGGGAAGTTTCGGCTCCGCAAGTCGTCGATCAGCCGATGGGCAATCCACTTGGCCAGCAGTTCCGCCGTCGTGTTTTCGATGTCGAGCAGGACGCAATCGCCGCGTGGGAAGATCCATTCCTTGTCGCCGAAATTCACCCGCACCGATTTTGCCGTGACGACGACAGGGATCAGCGGGTTCCGCATCGCGATCAGCATGTGGTGATCGAGTTCGGTGGTAATCGCCAGCGTGCGATCGCGAAGTGCGAGGAAGTCGAAGACGTAATGATTTTCGTCGAGCGGCCCTTCGACTTCGACCGCGACGCGGTAGTTGTGGCCGTGCAATCGCTCGCATTGATTGCCATCGAGCGTGATGAAGTGCCCGCAGCTAAAGATGAAAGACTCTTTGGCCACGCGGACGTGAAAGCGTTCGTTCGGCATAGTTTTGTGTGGCGTCAGGAATCAGCGAAACATTTCGCGAACGGGACAGGTGAAGCCAGCCAGTGCGGGTTCGCCAGAGACGGTTTGATCGATGTTGAACAACACCGGCTGCGCATCGGGACGATAAACCGTGACCGTACGATAACGCGGTTCGACCACCCAGACGAGGCTCACGTGGCAACTGAGATATTCCTCGACTTTGTTCATCACTTCATCTTGTGTGTTGCTCGGCGATAAGATCTCGACCGCCAGCACGGGCGGGCCATCGTATAGCGTCGTTCACGTGGCATCGTTGCTCGTCACATCGGGTCCGAAGTAGGCAACATCGATACCCACCGTCGTACTGGGATTGCGTCGAAGGATCGCACCGACTTCGCCTCCCGCCACCTCGCCACGCGGTTCGGGCAACGTCTGGCACCACACTTCAAGCAAGTGCCCGATGCGGATCATCAGGCGGCTATGGATGCGGTTTCGCTTCGTCATGAGTTCGCGCTCCCAAAGTTTCCCACGGATCAACATCCGGTTTTTACCATCGTCGGGAAGTTTGAGAAACTCCTCCGTGGTCATCAGTCGCTCGGCCATCGCTGTACTCATAATAATCTCCAGCTCTCACAGCCAATCGGGTACGTTCCACGGGAACTTTGCGGACACGCTCAACATATCTTCCCGTAACGCAACGAACAAGCACGCGGTAACGAGGTCCGCCGTCGTACCGGGATTGAGTGCGTTGCGATCCGAGCGCAGATAGCGATCGAGTTCGACCCCCGCGTGGCGGCCATTTTGTGTGTGCAAGCCACCGAGTGCGAGCAGATGATTGGCTCGTTGTCGCACATCCTCCGCTGCGGGTGTGCCCTTCTTGCGTGCGATCAGCGAATCGGGAAACTCGGCCAGCCACCGTAGTTGACACTCGATGACTGCGGGTTCGATTCGCCCGAATTTCTCGAACGCCCCCACGAGTGCGGGTACGCCGAAGTTAAAAATGTCCGCGTAGCCGTTGGCGTACTGCTGCGCGATCATGTCCCGCTCCGCCGCGAGTGCCATCGCCTGCAAAAGCGTGACCGTGGGTGCGTCGCGCACGTCCTGTTCGGGGGCATCGCCGAGACCACCCGGCGCGGCCAGCCGGATCGCCTGGTAAACGAGTTCCGCATCGCGAACGGTCAGTTCGTTCAACACGCTTTGCACACCCGTGCGCAGCGGTTCGCCATCGGGCACAGCGGCAAGTGGCGCGATGGCGAGGCAGATACCGAGGTTGGTATTTTGGCCGACAAAAGTCTGCGTCGCTTCAACGGCTGATAGCACCGTTTGGCCGACACGGACACGGTGCGTGTGTTGAAACGCGGGGCCGATCGCGATGGCGCTGAGCAGGAAATCAGCGAGCGTGGTGTTCGTGAAATCGGCGTGCCGATGGACGTTGCCGACCTTCCGCGACAGTGCCTCCCACATGCACGCGGTCTGGACGAGTTGCGAAATATCGTTCATGAATCGCCTGCCTCAAGCATAAATTGCACGAGCGTTTTGGCCACGTCGATGCCGCAAGTCGGCGCGAGTGCCTTCCAGCCGGGCACGGCATTCACTTCGATAATGAACCACTCGCCGCGATCGTTTTGTATTAAATCGACCCCCGCAACGATCGCTCCCGTGGCAGCGGCGGCTCGTACTGCGAGTGATGTTTCGTGTGACGAAAGTTCGTATTTCTCTGCCGTGCCACCTTGTGCGACATTCGTCCGCCAGTCGCCGGAGTTCGTGCGCTTCATGGCGGCAATCACCTGGTTATTCAGCACGAATGCTCGCACGTCCCAGCCGGGGTGCGGGATGAATTGTTGCAGGTAAAGTATGCCACGGGTCTGCTCGATCGCGTGGAATGTCCGCCACGCCAACTCGCGATCCGTCACGCGAACCATACCCCGCCCTTCGGAACCGAAGAGCGGTTTCACGACGACATCGCCACCGAGCGAATCGAATGCGACGAGGGCATCGTCCGCCAACTGACATACGACTGTCGCAGGCACGGGTAGCCCCGCATTCATCAGGCGAACATTCGTGAGATATTTGTCGACACAGATTTCGATCGCACGCGGCGGGTTCAGGATCGGCCGCCCACTGAGTTTGAAGGCGTGCATGAGATCCATGCGGAACACGACTTGTTCCAGCGACCCCGCCGGCATCGTGCGAATAATTGCGGCATCGTACTGCGACAAGGGGGTGCCATTCGTGGCCGACAGGCGGCGAAAGTCGACCGCACTCGCGTGGTGGCCGAGTTCGCGCGATGCCCGGATGAGGTCTTGCACGTGCCAGCCGTCGCCGCGAGAAAGAATCGCAAAGTGCATCACGTCGACTCTACGGGTGCGGGCAACGGCGCGGGGAACAAGTCCGCCACACGTACGCGGAAGCCAGGAAACAGCGGCTCGCCGGGGAGTTCTTCCTCGGCGGTATAACGGCGAACCGTGCCATCGGCCAGGTAAGTATGAACGGAGCGGCAATCCGGATTCACGACCCAGATCAACGGCACTTGGACGAGCAGATAATCGTTGAGTTTGTCTTCGACATCGTAATACGTGTCGTTCGGCGAGATCACTTCCACGACGAGATCCGGAACCAGGCGAGCGTAGCCACGTGGCCCGCGGTTATTCGGGAAACGACCTGAGCGCACGAACGAAATATCCGGTTTGCGAACGAGCCGAGGGCGGTGCGGGAAGCAAATGAACCCTGCATCGCTGACCGACAGCAACCCGAGCGGATGGCTTTGCAAGTAGTTCGTGAGATATTGCACGATGATCGCGCCGACGATACCGCACTCGTATCCCATATTCATCTCCTTCAGGTCGCCATCGACGAGTTCGACGCCGCGGGTGCCCGACATCATTTCGAACTGTTCGGGCGTCAAATTCGTTCGCAACGAGACGATCATGGGTAACCTCCGGAGATTGCTGTAAGGGGATTATCCCAGAAACGACTTGCGTATCAATGCGGGTTCGCCGTGCTGCGGGAAAGGATCACGGCCGGCGAGTGGCTCCACCACTTTCCCCCCCACCCAATCTCAAACTCACTCTCGTATTTCGGAACCAACCTAACCCACCAACGACTTACGTCCGATTTCGATTGATTGAAATCACGCCGGATCCACTTTTCGGCGGTCCATTTCGGCAAAACTACGACCTCGATTTTAACTATGCCCACGCCTGAATTGTCCTATCACAGTTTCCGCTCAACGGGCCAGGAATCCCTTAAATGGTGCATGACGAGTGCTGCATGCGATAGCGGGCTGGATACGTCCTCGACATCCGAGTTGGTCTCGTAATCGAGCAACACCAACAATTTGTCGGTAGCCAAGCGTCGCAACTGTTCGACTTCTGATGCCAGCCGATGTTCTAACACCCATTTGTAAGCGGGGAGGTAGATGCGGTACCTGGCGTCGCGGTAGCCCAAAAGTGTGTCGCAACCAACTCCGAAGCGATGGCCGCGGACGGCCCCTCGACTCTTGCCCCCGCGCTTGATGCCGGACATGTCGGTGATGGCCCACTTGCAGGGGTCGATATCTTCCTGCTCGAACACTTTCAGACCCTGCCACAGTCCCTCGATTGATTGGGCCGTTTCCGAAGGCGTGTTCGGGATCGGTACGCCACCGTGCGGGTAAAACGGGCTGAACCGCACCCACGGTTCGGCCCCCTTGGACGTCACATCAATGACCGTCGCGCCGGGCCAGAGCTTTTCTAAAGTACCCGGTTTCTTGCGGCGACTCTCGACGGCAATCGTCATCATTTCTGCGTCCTCGGCGTGGCACGTGCATCCAACGATCACATGATTGCTCTGCGAGTACATACCCCGCGCTTCGCTACGCAAAGCCTGCGCGGCGCGGCTAAACGAAGATGACTCACCCCACAAACGACTTGCGTAACAATGCGGATTCGCAATTCCCGTAGACGAACGTGCGGCCGTTTTTGCGGTTGTGGAACGTCACTTCTGCGGGTGAGAACAGCATCGGGTCGATCTTGTAAAAGTCACCGTATCGCGCGAAGATTTCTGCGAACGACGCGCCGTGGTCTTTCGACGAATTCGACGGCACCTGCGGTCCGATTGCGGTAATTTTCTCGTCGTCCGTATCCACCCACAACGTCACGCGACCGCCGTAAAGGATGGCATCGTTGGTGCGGCCGATTGCGGCGAGTTCGTCTTTTGCGACGGGGGGCAGCGGTGCGGTGCCGTAGCCGCTGAGCACGCATTTCAGATCGAATTTCAGTTCGTGGAGCTTGTGCAACGCGGTTTCGACGGAACGTGCGACGACTTGTAACGTGCCCGCGATGCTCGATGCGGGTGCGTAAAGTAGCGTCAGCTTTTCCACGCAACTCGGCAACTTCGCGACGATGTTGACGACCGCTTCCTCGGTGGGCGCTTTCTTCGTTTCGAGCACGCCGACCGCGCACGCCGACTCTTCCTTACCTGTAATGTGTTGGAAAATTTCCTCTCGTGCTGATACCGCACGCATCGGGCCGGACCCCATTGCGAAATACTTTTCGGCCTTCACCTGCCAGCCGGCATATTGCGAAGCGAGGCACGCGCGAATGGGATCGTCGGTGACGACTTGAATCAGCGGGCCGTTCTCGCCGGGCACGATCGTTACTTCGGCACAGTCGGCCAGGCATGCGCGGGCCAGCAAGATCCCTGCCTGAAGTCCGCCATCGACCGACGCACCGCAATCGATGACGCGCTGCCCGCCGACGTGCGAGACCGCCACCCGCAACCGTGCGGCATCGGCTTCCATAGTGTCCGCAATTTTCCAGGCGCGTTCGTTGAGTGTCATACGGGTGTCACCTCGTTCGTTGAAAAACCGAATAGCGTGTCAAGTTCGCGGGCACGTCGCCGAAGTTGCTCGAGACACTCGGCTTCGCTCGTCGCTTCTGCGAAGAACGTACACACCGGTTGCCCCGTTTCGATCTGGCTGCCGCCGTGTGGGATGTCGGCGAAGTCGGGACGTTGCCAGACGTCGGTGCAGTTCGCGAGCGATTCGTCCCACGGCCCCGATGTGGGAAAGACGATACGGTGCGGTGCGTAGTAGATCGCCTTACCGACGACGGACGACAATGTGCGCGGTGAAGTGGCATCGCCGAGAAACGCTTTGCTGTTAGCGAATTCGAGCACTTCCACTGCGGCGGTGTACCGCGGATTCATCTCGATCGTGTATGCCATCCCCTCATGCCGGTCGATGAAATCGAGGCCCCAACTGCCCTTTAGGCGGAAATCGCGAGATAACAGTTCGCCGTGAAACGCGAGGTTTTTCGCCAGGTTTTCATCGTGTCGGGTGATGTTTCCCGCGTACGCGAATGGCTTCGCGTGGAGCCACGGCGTGCCGATGAGTTGCCGCGTCATGCCGAACAGTGCGGACCGGTGTTCACCGTCCGTATGATAAATCGCGGACATCGGTTCGCCATCGATGAACTGTTGCAAACAATCTTGCATGTTGTGCGAGTGGCCATCGAAATCTTCGGCGATCGCGAACCGCACACCGAGGCCGCCAGAAGATGTGGCCGACTTGCGGAGCCAGATTCCATCCGTTGACGGCGCGGTACCCACCGGCATCGTCGTAGGGAAGTGGCCACCGCGTTCGCGAACGGTTCGGGCGAAGCGGGTGACATCGCGGACTTCACGCAGCACGTTCGCGTCGTTGCCGATGAGTTCGCGACGTTCGGAGATCGCCATCACGACTTCCGGGTGATTTTCCAAACCGCCGGTGTACATCCACGGCATCGGCGGGGCGGCGTTCGCGAGTGCGATCAACCGGTGCGGATAATCTTGCGAAGGGCAAACGGTTGTCGGACACAATCGCATCGTATCCGCGTCTGCAAACAAGTCGATCACGTGAGGCTCGAACCCCGCCCGCATCGCCGAGGCGGCGGCGGCTCGTCCGCTGGCACCGACGATCAGGATCGGGTTCGCCATGACTATTCCCGAAGCGATGCCATCGTTGGCAAGCCGAGCGCGTGGCGCACGCGCTGAATCTCTTTAATCATCATCACGCTCAGCACGTCGGAGTAATCGTCGGTCCAGAGTTTGACGCTTTCGTGCGGTTTCAGGGGCATCCACACTTTCGGCTCGGAGATTAGTTCCGGGGTGAACTTGTGCGTATACACGATGCCGAATTCGGGTCGTTTGAATGCTTCGAGGCGTGCGGGATTCTTTGCCAGCACGACCCACGACGATTGCGTTTTCCCCGGCGGGTGATTGTGCGTTTCGTCGATCCAACTATCGTTCATGAGCAAGCCCGTCAGCCTGAGTTTCTCCGCAATACGGCCAACGACCGGTTCGAGGTTCACGAACTTGTTCGAAATATGCACCGCAAGTATGCCATCGTCGGTGAGGCGATCGAGGTACAACTCGACCGCTTCTTTCGTCAGCAAGTGGATCGGGATCGCATCCGAACTGAAAGCGTCGAGCAGCAGAAGCTTGTACTTGCGGTCGGTATGTTCTTCGAGTTTGATGCGGGCATCGCCGAGGACGATCTCAACATCGGCACCGCGTTCGCGGGCATCGGTCACGTACGTGAAATACTTGTTCGTGTCGGCGACGAGCGCCTTCACCTTCGGGTCGATCTCGTAGTACGTGAGCTTCTGGCCGGGCAGCGCGTAGCACGATACGGAACCAGTACCGAGGCCGACCATCGCGAAATGAGCGGTCGGATCGGTTTCGCGAAGTACGCGGAACACGTGGCCAACCGGCCCGGTTTCGTGGTAATACGTCAGCGGTTTTTGGCGGAGATCGTAGCCGAACACACCTGCTGGGCCAATGACCGCCGAGAGTGGTTCCTTCAGTTCGTCGACGTATGGCCACGGGTCGGTCGCTTGCGTGCCGTGCAGCGTCGTGCCGTGAACGAGTCTGCGGAAGTATTTATTTTTTTCGACTTTCAGGATACCGAAGAAGCTGCGTTCGGTGCGAATCACGGATTCGTCGTGTTGCCGGAAGTACCCGACGAACAGCAGAGCGGCCACGCACAAGCCGAAGCGAACGGGTCGGTCGATGAACAGGAAACAGACCATCGCGGGAAGGGCATACGAGATGAGAATCATCACGTTTCGCGGCATCAACATGATGTTCAGGCCGCAAAATGCGAGTAGCGAAGTCGATTGAATCGAGATCCATGTACACAGATCGCTATACGTCTCTAAGCTCCAGAATGCGGTCAACGCGGCCACACCCGCGAGCATCGCGATCGGTACGAAGATGTCGAGCAACCGTTGCTTGCCTTCGTACATCTTCGCCGCTTCGCCGGTGAGTTTCGATTTCTCGTCGGCGAGTTTCGGGATCAACATACAGCCAATCGCGATCGAGATCGGATACTCCCACGCGAGCGGGAAAGCGATCGGCGCGATCAGCGCGTTGAAGATTCCGCCGATCATTCCGCCGATGGAAATCCACAAGTAGAACGTCGTTAGATACGCCGCTGAGGGGCGATCGCGTGCGAGTTCCGAATGGCAAAGTAGCGCCGTCAGGAAGTACGCCGTCAGGTGCAAACCGAGCGACAAGAACGTATTGTCGATGGCGGTTTGGGAGACGAGTACGAAGACGAGTAACAGCGTGATGACGGGGCTGATGTTCGCCAACACCGTGCGAAACCAGTTCGGCGTTTTGGCGAACGCGATGATGAACGTCAGCAAATACAGAGCGAGCGGCACGACCCACAACAGCGGGATCGAGGCGATGTCCGTCGTCATGTGGAACGTCACGCCGAGCATCAGGCTCGATGGCACGAAGGAGAGCGCCAGCCACTTCAGTTTGCGCCCGAGCGTCGGTTCGGGTTCCTTGCCGGGCGGTGTTTGCGCGTCGGGCTTGCCGGTCGCTTTTTCGTAGATGTTCGGCCGTTTGACCGCAGAACCGCAGACGAAGAACATTACCAGAAGTAACAGGAAGCCACCCGCGAACAGCCACGCTTGTTCGACCAAACGCAGGCTCGGTTCGGTGACGAGCGGGTAACCGAGCAGCGAGATCAAACTCCCGGCGTTGCTTGCAGCATAGAGGAAATATGGGTCTTTCGATGCGGGGTGCCCCGTGTACGCGAACCAGCGTTGGAGCAGTGGCGCGCTCGTCGACACCGCAAAGAACGGCACGCCGATCGCCACCGCCAGCAGTGCGAGTGTGCCGAACATCGGGAACGAGGTACTTTGCGGCGCGAGCGATTTCACGATGGGAATCGGCGAGTGATTGTAGCTGAGCAGTGCCGCGCCACCGAGGACGAGAAGTGCGGCGAACAGTACGCCCGTGTGCAGCATCACCTGCCGGCGCGGACTCATGACGGCCGTGAGTTTGTGTGCGTAAAGATACCCGAGTAACAGCACGGCCTGGAAAAACACCATGCACGTGTTCCACGCACCGGGACTACCGCCGAGTAGCGGCAAGATCATCCGGCCCACCATCGGTTGAATCATGAACAGCAGCGAGGCACTGATGAACAGCGTGACGGCAAACAGCAGGGGCACGGTCAACCCTCAATCGTGTACGAGAGATAAAAGTTCGACGCCGAATTACAAACCTAACCCCGCGCCGAAGCCGCTATCCAGATCGAGATCGGCGGGCGGTGGCGTCGGCTTCGGTGGAACGACAGCGGCCGGCGCACGTTTGCGAACGGGTGCGACCACCGGTTGCACGGGTGCAGTTTCCGCAGCAACCTGTCGGCGAGCCGGTGCGGCCGCAGGTGGTGGTTCGACGGCGGCGGGGCGGCGGGCGGGTGTGGCGGGTTTCGGTTGCGGTTGCGGTTGCGGTTGCGCCGGTGGGGCCTCGGCTGCGGTGGGTCGCGCGGTTGCCGGTGCGCGCCGGCGCGGTTCTGCGGGCTTGTTCGCGGGAGGCGCTTCGGTCTGAGCCGGAGCTTTCACCGGTGCCGCTTTCCGTGGGCGATACGATGGCACATCGTCGATGCCGTCATCGTGGAGATCGTCCATCAACGCGCGTCCTAACGCACGTTCGTTCCCGAGCGGAACGTCGAGAGTCGGCGGGCGGTCGACGTTCTGCGCACGATCGTTATTGAGTGGACGGTCGTTGACCTGCGGTCGGTTCAAAGGGGGACGGTCGTTGTTCATCGGTCGATCGTTACCCGCTGCGATCTCCGGCTGCGGCACGATTGCGGGTGGGCGTACCACGCCGCCGTTTACGGGTGGGTCGGTTCGGCGACTCGTTTGCTGGCGTGCAGTCGTCGTGCGGCCACCGCGATTGCGATTATCGACGGGCGGCGGGGGCGGGGCCTCGATCGCCGCTTTGCGCGTCACGGGATTTTCCGGCTCCGTGCCGAAGCGAACGACGACGTAGGTGCCGCTACTCTTGTGCTTCTCGATCTCGACGATGCCGTGCCGTTGCGCGTCTTCGAGCAACTCGCTGAACGTGTTGTAGCCGTGATAGCCTTCGTTGAATGATGGCTTCTTGCGCTTCATCGTGTCCTTGACCATCGACGAATAAATGACTTCCTTGTTCTCTCGCCGCAGTGCCAACAGCGAGTCGAGCAACAGCGTGAAGACCTTCCGCTTTTGTTCGGGAATTTCCTCGTTGACCGTCGGCGTCGCGGCAGCGGCGCGACCGAGGTCTTCGTAATAGATGAATTCGTCGCAGTTATCACGGAGCAACTCCGACGTCGCCCCCGTCAGGCCGAGGCCGATGACGTGTTTTCCTAGCTCTTTCAACTTGGAAACCAGCGGCGAAAAATCGCTGTCTCCCGAAACGATGACGAAGGTATTGATGTGGTCTTTGGAGTACGCGAGGTCGATGGCATCGACGACGAGGCGAATGTCCGCCGAGTTCTTCCCCGTCTGGCTACGTTTGGGAATCTCGATCAGTTCGATCGCGGCTTCGTGGAGCGGCCCCGTGTACTGCCCGAACCGCGACCAGTCCGAATAGGCCTTCTTTACGACGATTTTGCCCTTTTCGACGAGCCGTTCGAGCACTTTGCCGATCTCGAACTTGTCGCGGCGACCGTGGAAGCCGAGTGCGAGATTTTCAAAATCGATGAACACCGCCAGGGTGTGTTCGCCATCGATACTGCGATTCGATTTCATGATCTGCCGTCCGAGCCGTGAAGGATTTGTCGCTTTCAGGATATTGTGCCAAGCTCTTTTGGACACCGAAAAGACGTGAAGCTTTCGCAGATAGAAGCTCGCCGGTAGCGATCGCTCCGATTATCGTAACCCAATGCACGACCCGAACCGGACGGATTTCATTCGCTGCCGACGGGACGATTTCACCAAAGAGGACTTCCGATGACGGCGACGAATCACTTCCGGCTCGATGGCAAAGTGGCAGTGGTAACGGGGGGCGGGCAAGGCATCGGCGAGGCGATTTGTCGTCGTCTGGCGGCCGCCGGTGCGAAAGTCGGCGTGTTCGACATGTCTGCCGACAACGCCAACCGCGTCGCCAAAGATATCGGCGGCGTGCCGATGATCGGCGACCTCACGAAGGAAGCGGACCTCGAGCGAGTCTTCGGCGAAGTTGTTAAGGCCGCCGGAACGGTCGATGTGCTCGTGAACAACGCCGGCGTCGCCAGCCGCAAGGGCCGCGATGTCTCGATTTGGGAAAGCGTTCGCGAAGACTGGGAGTACGTTATGAACATCAACGTGACGGGCCTCGTGCTCTGTTGCAAAGCTGTGCTGCCGGGGATGATCGAGAAAAAATATGGCCGCATCGTCAACATCGCCAGCATCGCCGGTAAGGAAGGCAACCCGAAGATGGGGCCATACTCCGCCAGCAAAGCCGCCGTTATCGCGCTGACGAAATCGCTCTCGAAGGAACTCGTCGGCAAAGGCGACATCTGTGTGAACAGCGTCTCGCCCGCCGTGATTCAAACGCCGATCCTCGATCAACTGAGCGCCGAGCAGATCAACATGATGCTGTCGAAAATCCCGCTCGGTCGCACCGGCAAACCGGACGAAGTCGCCGCGCTCGCGCACTTCCTCAGCAGTAGTGAATGCAGCTTCACGACGGGCTTCTGCTTCGACATCAGCGGCGGCCGCGCGACGTATTAAAAATGCATATGGGGATGTTTTACTATCGCACTCGACATGGATGACGAACGGTTGGCCGACGGATGACTCGACTGAAATCATAGGCGTCTCTGTCGAAATTTGAAGATCGAGGTTGCCACTCCCACCGGGACAAGCCGGTGGCTCGTATACTCGGTAAAGAGAGGAAAATACTTGGTGGTCGTTGCCGAATGGTCAGATGGGCGGCGAGTGGCCAAGATGGTCTCCGCCCCGAACGGGCGGAATATGTCGAACCGTACAGGTCGATATCAACCCAGTTCCGCGCTAATTTACTTCTTCGTGGTGGGCGGGTTCGGGATGTCGATTTGCGTGACTTCCATGTGTGGCTCGGATTTCTCGCCGACTTTGTGCTCGCTGATTTTCGCGATGTGCAGACGAACGGTTTCGCCCTCGTGGACGTCGGTTAATTCCATCACTTTCCCGCCGACGGTTTTGACGATCACTTTTGCGGACATCGTGTACGACGTCTCGACGAGCTTTGTCGTGGGCTTTGCCGAACTCTTCCGTCTACCGCGTTTGTTACCCGTACTCGGCACCAGAGTGGTTACATTGATCGTGATTTGATCGGTGCCGACCTTGACCACGGCACCGGCGGTGTTGCCGAGGGGCGTCTTCGATACGCTCGGCTCGTCTGCCGAGTAAAGCATTTGCGAGAGCACCAGCAGCGTCGAAAGTGACAGTATCGAGAAGAGTCGGACTTTCATGATGCACCAGTGTAGAATGCTTTATATTGCTTACAGTATAACGCACACGACGTGGAATAGTTCCGATGGTGTCACTTAATTCTCATCTGCACCCGTTTCAAAAACTCGTCTCGGAACTTCGTTCGGCGGTCTTGCCGGGCGGGGTCTTTGCGGTCGAACACTTCATGGTCGGCATCGAGGTGACCGAGTAGCGTGTACATCTCGTCGGGCTGGCTCGCGGTTTCGAGCAGTGTGAACGACAACGTGCCCGCAGGTTCGCCGTTGAGTTGCCGTTGAAATTCCGCACGTTGAACGATCTTCGTGATGGGGTCGAGTTCGAGTTTCACATGGCGAAACCGCGGGTTGCGGTTCAGGAACGAAGGCCGCAGGTCGGCTTCGATGCGAATCGCTTCACCGGGTTTGCCGGTATCTTTGCGATACAGCGTGAACTGCTCCAGGAGTTCGGACAGCGTGCTGACCACGCGCATACTCACGAGGTCGCAGAACCGCGCCAGCGGTTCACCCGCTTCGCTCGGTTCGTAAACGAGGCCACGTTTGCGCGAGATTGCGAACCAGATTTTGCCGCTCGTTTCTTGCCCCATCGCCCACTTGGCCCCGTCGCCATTGGTTTCGATCCAGAACTGATCGCCGCGCGTCCAGAGCTTGTGTTTGCGGGAAATCGCGGGCAGTTGCAGCTTACGAAACAGTAGCGGTTCCCACTCGGTGGCCACTTCGTAACAGCGATCCGTCGGTACCGCGTGTGCAGTCTTGGCTTCGCTGACGATCTGTTCGGCGGCGGCCAACGGTGTCGGTAAATTCCCGAAGAACACAAACCCGCCGACACTGGCCGCCACGGCGGTGCCCACGCCGACGCCGGCCCATTTGAGCCAATTACGCCGCGGCATCGCCTTTTCCGAATCGCGAATTTGCCGCAGCATTTGCCCCGCATCGACGGTGCCTGCCGCACGATCGAGGTGACTGCGAAGGATCGCATCGAGCGGGTGGTCGTTCGCTTCGTTCATCGGATCGCCTCCCCGCCGAGATACGGAATGAGCAGTACCGCCAGTGCTTGCCGTGCACGGTGGATGAGCACGCCGACGTTCGTTGTGGTTATGCCCATGATCTCTGCGATCTCTTGCTGCGAGTGCCCGAGTGCCTTCAGTTGCACGGCGGCTCGCTGTTGCGTTGGCAGTGTCCGCAATGCCGACTCGACGGCTTCCGAGAATTCGTCGAACATCGCCCGTTCATCGGGTGGCATCGCGCTTTTGTCCAGCGGATCGTCGGTCTGTTCGCTGCCATCGGCATCGGTCCGTACCAACCGGAAGAACGGCTTTCGCCGCGTCTTGAGGTTGATGCAGGCATTCGTGATCGCACGTAGTAGCAGTTTCATTCCATCGTGTGGCAAGTCGTAGACATCCGCCTTGGCGAGCAATCGACAATAACAATCTTGAACGATGTCCTCAGCTTCGTGTGGGTTGCGTAACAGCGACCGCGCGTAGGCCGTCGCGCGTGGGGCGGTTGCGAGTATCCAGGCGTCGAGTTCGTGCGAACGGTCGCCCTTCACGGTCCGCTCCGGAATGTTTCCCAGTGGATGAACACACGAGGTGATTGCGAATTACAACTATGCGCGGCCCTTCAGGATCTGATTCGTAATTTCCGCAACGCGCTGCCCGAAGTTCTCGGCGGTTTGCAAGTCCCCGGCTGGCGGGAACTGATCGGCAGGCCCCTGATCGGATTGCGTCATCACACCGGTGAAACTGCTCAAACGGTTGATGTCGTTCGTCGTGGTGCCACCGACCATCTGCGCGTTGCCGACCCAGATCATGCCGTGCTGCATGGCATTGATGAACAGCGAATTGAGCGTGTTCAGCTTGTCGCCGCTGAGGCCGCCGGAGTTGGTGAACCCCGCCGCAATTTTGTCCTTCCAGCCTTGGGTGAACCAGACTTTGGAAGCGGAATCGATGAACGCCTTGAACGGCGCACTCGGCCCGCCCATGTAGGTGGGGCAACCGAAGAGAATCGCGTCGGCGTCGGCGAAATCCTTGAAGTCGCCCTTCACATCATCGACGGAAATGAGGTGAACCGTCGCGCCCGAAACTTTTTCCGCGCCACGCACGACCGCTTTCGCGACCTGTGCCGTGTGCCCGTAACCGCTGTGATAAACTACGACGATCTTCGCCATAAAATCTCCTCGCTTGGTGATACCTCAGATCATCTTAGAGGATTGCAAGACGTTTTCGGTTCGTCGGTACAATGACGGTTGCATCACCCTGGAAACTATCATGCCCCGCGACCTGATTCTCGGCACCGCTGGCCACATCGATCATGGAAAGACATCGCTCGTGAAGGCACTCACGGGGGTCGATTGCGACCGTTTGCCCGAAGAGAAAGCCC
>JAYSKW010000805.1:0-1864 GCA_043726085.1 Limnoglobus sp. | reverse complement strand
CGAAGCCGTGGCCGAGCATTTTAGCCGATTGAATGTGCCGTTCTTGCGTCGCGTTCACCCGGCACCGAAGGAAGAAAAACTCGAACAGTTCGCACAGTTCGCCGGTCTACTCGGCTACCCGATGAAACGCGCCGAGGACCGCCACGAGATTCAGCGAGTGTTGCGGCAAACGCTGGACAAACCCGAACGCGCGGCGATCCATTACGCCTTGCTGCGAAGCCTGAAACAAGCAACGTACTCGCCGATCCGTGACGAACACTACGCGCTCGCCAGCCAGGATTATTGCCACTTCACGTCGCCGATTCGCCGCTACCCCGACCTCGTCGTTCATCGCTTACTCGACCGCTGGATCCGCACGGGGAAGGCCACCGCGGAGGAAGCGGAATTGAAAATCTTGGGCGATCATTGTTCGCGAATGGAGCGACGGGCGGAGACCGCCGAACGCGAATTGGTGAAGCTGAAACTGCTGCAATACATGAGCACGCGGATCGGCGAGAAGCTCGACGCGGTGATTACCGGCGTCGCCGATTACGGTTTCTTCGCACAAGCCGAGAAGTTCCCAGCCGAGGGCCTCGTCCACATCTCGAGCCTGACCGACGATTTTTATCACTACGAAGAAGACGCTCGCGCCCTGTTCGGCGGCCGAACCAAACGCCGTTTCCGCCTCGGCGACCGCGTGCGAGTCGAAGTCGCCCGCGTCGATCTCCTCAAGCGGATGCTCGATTTCCGCCTCGAAAGCATGCCCGTAAAAGAATCGAACCGCCTCCCGAACATCCGCCGCAAAGGGCGATAGCCCATCTCTTTTTGTAGCTGGGGTCTGTGACCCCGGTCTTTTTGTAGCTGGCCTCTGTGAGACCGGTCTTTCGAGAACCGGCCTCACAGAGGCCAGCTACATACCAAACGCAGACGCAACCTTCACTTCGTGCGCTCGCCGGGTTTTTGTAAACATCACTTCTTCCGCCACACGGTGTCGAGCGGGATGTGCATTTCTTGCATTTTCGCCTGAATAGCAGCGAAGAATCGCTTCGCATCGACGGGGTAACCTGCCGTGGGAGCGATACCCGGTACGTGTTTTGCCCACCAGCCGTTGAACTGCGCCATCGACAATTCGCGAGTGGATTTGCAGATCATCGACGCCATCGCAACGCATGCCGAATCGCCATCGGCGCGCGGGCGAAACGCGACTTCGATCTCACGCGAATGGGCTGCGATTCGGTAGCGGCTTTCGGCGGCTCCTTCCTTCAAGGTGACGATCCAACTATCGGGAAACGCCTCTTGCAACATCGCGCCGTAGAACGCACGCCCGCCTTGTTTGTCGCACATCGCGACCATGCGTTCGCCGTGTGGCAAGATCGCGTCGGCGACTTGCAATAACTCGATCAACCCACGTGCCAGCACGGTTGCCTTCGAGCCGCTCGCATCGACTTCGCGATTGAAATCGACGGGTGACACCACCCTGACAGTTGCGGTGTGTACGAACGGTGCCGACGCCAACGCGAGGATGCTGCGTTCGAGTTTCTCGAAGCCGTTCGGCCCCGAGTACACTTTCTTTGAATCGTCGACGAGGATGCGATCGTCTTCCACTTCGCCGACTTTGCGAATGCGATCGTGCAGCGTCACCCAACCCGCGATGTCGTCGTCCGGCAATTGCATCGCGACCGATGCCTGCACCAGCGGCCCGAGGTTCGGCCCGTAGCCCGCTTCATCGATTCCCAAAACCCACGGCATTCGACTTCCCCCACGCAGTTCCGCTTGCAACGCTCGCACCCTGTCGGTATACGCGGTCACAGACTTGAACGGATTTCTTCAGAGGGATTCCCATGAAACCGGATACGGCACCGCGTCGGCGTTGGTTCTCGAGCCT
>JAYSKW010000804.1:0-1046 GCA_043726085.1 Limnoglobus sp. | reverse complement strand
GGTCGGTACTTGCGGCGAGTGTCGAAGGGATGCCATTCGACGTAACCCGCTATGTACGGGTGAGATGCGGAAAACGCATCAGCGACACGCGATCGAAATAGGGGGCTTTTTGGGCCTCAAAAACCGGAAAAACATCCGAAAAACCGGTTTTGGAGCCTCCGCGATTGTGACTTACGTCGATTTTGCGAGACGGTTTTTACCCGAGTTTGAAAATCTCGCGCACGTTGTCGCGCAACAGGCGGGTGCCGAGCGCGATGGCTTCGGTTTCGTTCAGGCGGCCGGGGCGGACGAATTCGTCGGCGATGGTGCTGGCCAGGATGCGGCGATACATGCTGTATTTCGGCAGCACGAACTCAAGTTTGTAGGCGTCCGAGTAGTAGCCGATGAGCTTGGTTTTTGGCACGCCTTGTAGGCGTTCGCGGAGATCGTTGCCGATGTATGCGGGGATGTTCGAGTACCACCAGTGGCCGTTCGGCACGACGTTTGGGAAGATCCACGAATACGCCACCAGTTCCTGATTCTGCCCGCTGGTGAGCACCGAAACGGGAAATGTCACTTCCGGGAACGCGTTAAACAACTCGCGATACTGGATCAAGGAGCATCGGCGATCGAAGAGATCTTGCCCCTGATGGACGCCGTTTTCGTAGACGCGACGGTTGACGCCGATCATCAGGTCGAATGCCAGCCCGAACTCGCGGCAGTTCTCGGCGAGTATCCAGAAGATGCGGTTACCATCTGCGCTCGGCGTGAATTCGGGCGGCAACGAAATCGCGCACGCCTTCGCGCCTTTTGCGACAAAACGCTCGAATAACGCGCGAATTGCCTTCCGCAAGCTCGGCACATCTCCCGCATCGATACCCGTCACCGCCGCCAAACGCTCGCGAACCCCCGCTTCCTGAAATTTGAAAACCAGCGTATCGGTCCGCAAGCACGGCACATACTTGTTCGTGTCGAAGCCATCGAGCGAATCGTCGAACTCGTTCGTCAGGAAAATCTTTTCGAGGTTCGTTATGGCAGACACCTTTTGTTCCCAATCCGCGGCGGCG
>JAYSKW010000803.1:0-2679 GCA_043726085.1 Limnoglobus sp. | reverse complement strand
CCACAAGAACGGCGCGACCACGCGACGCACCGCATCGGGGCCGCCCATCGAACCGGCATCGTAAACGAGCACGCGGCCATCGGGGGTTTCGAGCACGGTACAACCGCCGTGGCCAACCGAGAGAAACGTGATTTGCAGTTCGTCTTTCACCGTGGGTGGCACGCCAACGAGGCCGACTAGCGACCAGACCAAAAGCGCAACACCGGCCCATTTCGCCCACTTCGCATCGAGGAGTACGACACCGATGAGGATCGCGTAAAAGCCGACGGTCCAACCGATCGGCAGCGTCGGCACGTAGACGCAGCCACCGGGGACGCCGTCTGCGATGCGAACGAGCCAATCGCAGGCGGCCAAACTTTCGCGGGTCACGACCGCAAACGGGAACGTCAGCCCGATGCCGAAGATGCCGACGATCAGCAACAGGAACCCGGCGACGAGCGCGATCGTCGTGAGAAAAACGAGTGGCGGCCCGAGGATCGCACCCATCGGCGCAACGAGGTTTTGACGTTGCATAATCAGCGGTGAGTTCGCCACGGTGAGTACGATCGAAAGCGCAAACGCAACGACGAGGGTTCGCAAGAACGCGCGTGTGAACCGCACCCACGGCGGCCGCGATTCGTCGATCAGGCGGTCGAGCGGAGCCTTTTGCGAAGGGGCCAGCCAGCGCGATACGCCCCAAATCAGCACGAAAACCGAGATAAACGAGAGTTGGCACCCCGCCGTGAACGCATCGGTCGGGTTCCACGCGACGGTAACGAGCCAAGCGAACGCGAAGGCGTTGGCCGTCAGGACGGGGCGGCGAAGCAGCACGCCCCCACAGGCGATGCCGACCATCGCAGTGGCACGCATCGCCGACGGCCGCAGCCCCGTGATGACCGCGTACCCGACGACGATGAACAACACCGCCCACGCGCCGTGCCGCCTTCGCACGCCGAGAATCCGCAGTGTCCACCAAATGAACCCCGCCAATATCACGAGGTGCTGCCCCGAAATGGCGAGCACGTGAACGACGCCGGTTCGCACGAAGCCGTCCCATTCTTCGCGCTCCATCGCGGTGCCATCGCCGAGTAAGAGCGCCCGCGCCAGACCGGCTTCGTGTGTGGGAAATCTTGTATCGAGAACGCGCGTGAATCGCCCGCGCAACCATGCGAGGCCGAAGCGAATCGACCATCGGCCACCGCTATCGAGCCGCGTCGCAGGCATCGTCGATTTCACGACACGCAGTTCCGCACGGATGCGCCGATCGAGAAGACTGGCCGAATAATCCCACTCGCCGGGGTTGCTCGGCGTGCTCGGTTTCGAGAACATTCCGACGACTTCGATCTCATCGCCAACGGTGATCCCTTCGAGAAAATGCGGATCGGATTGGTCGACGATGCGATCGATGCTCAACCGTAAATAGCCCGAAGCGGGCAGCCAGATGCCACCCTCGCCGCGCCGCTCGGTGACATCGAGAACGGTGACGGCGCGTTCGACTTTTCTCGCGGGACCGAACAGTTCCGTCGGGCTGTTTTTGCGAACGACCGGCGACTCGTCGACGATGCCACGAACGTAGGCAATCGCTTGAGCATCGCTGGCGAAGTGGCCAATGTCGTCGTGGGAATAGGAGTTGCGATGCGTGTTGTGATGCGCCGCGGACAGCCCCATGGCACACGCCCATAACCAGAGTGCGAGC
The DNA here is from genome assembly GCA_043726085.1 of Limnoglobus sp. GTDB lineage: Bacteria > Planctomycetota > Planctomycetia > Gemmatales > Gemmataceae > Limnoglobus. The sequence goes on along the minus strand of JAYSKW010000803.1, from coordinate 1,004 downwards.
GAAGTCTGCTGCCGACGATACGCGAAGAACCAGCCGACCGACCCGAGTGCCGCCACCGCAAAACCGAATGCTTGCGGTACGCCCGCATAACGATCGACGACCAACCCGCACCCCGACGCCATCGCGAGCGGAACCAACGGCGCACGCGCAAACTCCCGCCACGCCGGTTCGTGCCGCGGCGCAGGTTCCGCATCCGCAGCTTGCGCGTCGGTTTCCATTAGCAGTCAGTTCGACTTGGGATTCCCGAAACCGACGTTCAAAATCGCGGCGGGTCTTTCCGTACGAGGTCGTTGGCGTGGTCGAGCGAGTCGAGTGTACCGGCGTCGGTCCAGTAGCCGTCGAGTTCGCTGTAGCCCATGCGGCCTTGTTGCAGATAGTAATTATTGACGTCGGTAATTTCGAGTTCGTTGCGCTTCGAGGGCTTCAGGGTTTTGATGAGACTGAACACGTCGGGCGGGTAGATGTAGATGCCGACGACGGCGAAATCGCTCTTCGGGTTCGCCGGTTTTTCTTCGATGCCAATGACGCGATCCCCATCGAGTTCGGCGACGCCGTAACGTCCGGGATCGTGGACCTTTTTGAGGCCGATCCACGCCCAGTCGGGGCGGCTGTTGGCCTTTTCAATGAGCGGAATCAGTGGTGCCTGAAAGATGTTATCGCCGAGCAGAACGCAAGTGCGGCTGCCAGTGCAGAAGTGTTCGGCGAGGCTGAGCGCCTGGGCGATACCACCCGCTTCGTCTTGCACGCGATACGTCAGACGGCAGTTGTGCGTGTACCCGGAGCCGAGCAGTTCGATGAAGTCGCCCATGTGCTCGGTACCGGAAACGAGCAAAATCTCTTGCAAACCCGCCCCCGTCAGCTTTTTGAGGGGGTGGTACACCATCGGGTACGGCCCCACGGGCAAGAGGTGCTTGTTCGTTACCTTCGTCAGTTCGCCCATGCGGGTGCCTTTGCCGCCCGCCAAGATCACGCCGCGAATGCTCATGAATGTCTCCGGAGTTTGT
>JAYSKW010000802.1:0-18733 GCA_043726085.1 Limnoglobus sp. | reverse complement strand
AAGAGTCTCAGTATCACTATCTAAATCGGATATGAGAAAAGACGAGCCGGAAGAAATCGAATCGAACGTCCCGTCGCCACGGCAGACGTTGTCGTACCTAAACCGCCTGTTTTCCGCGCACGGCCTCGAAGCGAAGAGCAAGCTCGGCCAGAATTTCTTGATCGACATCAACCTCGTCGATCTGATCGTTCGAGAAGGCGATCTCGGGCCAGAAGATGCCGTTCTCGAAGTTGGCACGGGTACCGGATCGCTGACCGCGAAACTCGCCGAACGCTCGGGTGCGGTCGTCAGCATCGAGATCGATTCGAGCCTCGCCCCCGTCGCGAGGCAGATCGTCGGCATTCGGCCGAACGTCACATTCATTCACGGCGATTGCCTCGCGAGAAAGAGCTTGCTGAACCCCGACATGCTCGCTGCGTGGGAAGCCGCGATGGCGAAGCAAGGTTGCACGAGCCGCAAGCTGATCGCCAACTTGCCGTACGTGATCGCCACGCCGCTGATTAGCAATCTGCTCGTCGATGGGCCGAACATCGAGCGGATGGTCGTGATGGTGCAATGGGAGATCGCCGAACGGCTGAGAGCCTCGGTAAGCACGAAAGATTACAACGCTCTCAGCGTGTTGGTGCAAAGCATCGCCGACGTGGAAACGATCCGCAAAGTGCTGCCGGGGAACTTCTATCCGAGGCCGAAAGTCGACTCGGCGATCGTGCGAATCATCCCGAACGCCGCAAAGCGAAAGCTCGTCGGCGACGTGCCAAAGTTCCGTGCATTCTTACGCGATTTGTACATCCACCGACGTAAGAACCTGCGTTCCGCACTCGCCGGTTCGCCGCGTGGCCGCCGCGAAAAACCCGACGTCGACGCGAAGCTGAAGGCACTCGACATCGACGGCACCCTGCGTGCGGAATCGCTCGACATCCCACAACACCTGCGGCTGGCGGAAGTGTTCGGGTAAATCACTTATGGAACGTTACTTCTTCCCCACCGAATAGCCCATCGATGCATGAACCTCGGTACTCGCCCGTACGACGACCGACATCGTGGGAATGTGGAACGTGATCGTGCAAGGGCCACCCGCTTGCTTCCAACTCCGCGGGTCGATCGAGTCGGTGATCGACTTCACGATGGTTTCGCTGTTGGTGACGGTTTGCTGGTAGCTCAGGTTTGGCCCCCAGACGACGGCGTTTCCGAACGGGCCGACGCCTTGCACGAGGTCGCCGAGGTAGTACGATCGCGTGGTCAGTTCCTTCTCTGCACGTTCGAGCGTCACGACTTGGATCATCTCTTCCTTGACGATGAACGTCAGCTGATTCGCTTGTAAGAGTGCCCGTAATGCGGTGCGCGCCGTCACGTTTCCCTTAAAGGTCACCTTCCGCGACAGGTCCAACCCCGCGTCTTCGAGCGATTTCTTGTCGATGAAAATCGGCTGGTCGATGACGTTCGACAGTTCTTGCAACGCTTCCTCGAATGGCCGATCCGCGAAGTTCGCCGGGAACGCGGTGTCGAGTGACTTCAGGATCGCTTCTTCCTTCGGCGACAACTGGATGCGGTCCTGGTTCTTCCGCAACTTCGTCAGAGCTTGCCATTTCTTCGCATCGGGGAATTGAATGTCATCGGTCGTCGGGATCGACGAGGCCACGACTTGCCGTTGGTTGACGAGCCAGGCGTCGGCGTAATCGCGTGAGAGTTTCTGGTTCGCACGCAGTTGGTCGCTGGTGTTCGTCTGCCCGCTGAGCGCGATGATTTGCGGGTTGTTCGGGTACTTCTCCGCGAGGCTCAACACGTGCCGACGGGCGTCGTTGTGGCGATTCGCATCGGCGGCATCGGCGGCCTTCTTCAAGCCGTCGGCGACCTCGCGCAGTTCCACCGCCGCCTTCAGTTGATCGCGCTTTTCGCGTTCCTTGACTACGTTCGCATTCGGATCGGTGTCGGGCCGCGCTACGGGCAATTTGCCTTCGAGAATGCCGATCTTCGCTTCGAGCTTTGCGTCCAACTCGGTGCGCTTCGCCTGCCCGAGACTGACGGCCAACGCCAGATTGGTTTGAGCTTCCTTCAGCCGTTGAATCGCTTTGAACGCAGAAACGACCTTGAGTTTATCGGCATTGGCGATCGCTTCGACGATTTCGTTCTCGGCCTTTTGCTCCGCGAGGTTTTGCGTTGCCTTCGCACGTTCGATGGGGTCGGCAGGAGCTTGCGCGAAACCATTCACGGAAAGTCCCACGGCGAGCGTAGCCGCGCCGAGCCAGGAGCGAAGGTAGGGAATGGGTGTGCCGTGCGGATTCATAACTCGCCCCTTTGGATGCAGTATCAGTTGTTTATCGTCCGTCGGGTGTCACAGTTCCAACGTAACTGGTGCCCGATTCGTTGGCAAATGCAATCGACACAACGTTCGCCGTGCAACCGGTACAACCATCCAAAGAAAACAAAGCGGCTCCTTGACTTACTGTTCATGGCTATGTACTATATGTTACATAGTAATATTCGTGCTCTATGGAACTCACGTAATGGCCGACGAGGAAGCACGCGAAGCGTCCAACGGAAAGCACGACCTCGAACTCCGTCGCGGTGTGCTGGTGCTCGCGGTACTCTCGCAGCTTCGGACGGCCCAGTACGGATACTCGCTGCGACAGGCACTCGCCAGCGAAGGCATGATGATTGAGGAAGGCACGCTGTATCCCTTGCTCCGTCGCCTCGAATCGCAGGGCTTGCTCGCCAGCGAATGGCGGATCGAAGAGGGTCCACCGCGGCGCTATTACACGCTCAGCCCGGAAGGGGTTCGCCACTACCAAAACCTCAGTTCGAGCTGGACGGAACTCGTCGAGACGATGAATCGCCTGATCCTTCACAAGAAACAGGAAGCGAAACAATGAACGCGACGGAAGTGATCGAGATTTACATCGGCGACACCGTGCGACTCCTGCCGGGTAGTCAGCGAGAGGATGTGGCGACCGAGCTACGCTCCCTACTGAACGAAGAATTGCAGGCGCGGGCGCAGGAGTCCGGACGCCCGTCCGATGAGTCACTGGCGTTGTCGCTTGTGCGCGGCTACGGCCACCCAAACGAAGTCGCGGCCCGCTATCAACCGCCGTGGTCCATCATCGACCCCGCTGACTCCACGAGTTTCATGCGAGCGGCGATCCTCGGCGTGTGCGCACTGATCTTGCTCAGCGCGTTGAGTCAGCTCCGGCCCTCCGCACCAACTTCCGCAGGCAACCTGATCCTCATCTGGCTCGGCCTCCTCGTGGTGTACTTCGGCGCGAAGAACGCGATCCGTCGGCGATGGCCTTCAAAAGGGCTTTGGATACCTCGCGACCGCGACCGAGCGAATCGGATCGGAACGGCAGTGGTCGTCCCGCTCGCCGCATTCGTCATCGTCTTGTACGGCGCACCGATTTGGGTACTCGATCTAATCTCAGGTGGCCGGTTCGATACCTCTTGGGCGGCCTACACCGTGAACTTCCAGCGGTGGCGGCTTCCCTGCTTTATCGGTTTAATGGCGGGCAACCTCGCCCTGCTCGCGCTCGTCGCGATCCACGGGCGATGGCGTCGGATCACTCGCCGCATCCGCCTCGGCATTAACATCGCCATCGTCTGCCTCGTTGTGGCTTTTGCCGCGGACGGCAACGTTTTCCAATCGAGCAAGGTCGACCAGATCGCACGAGACGTACTCGCCCTCGTCGCCGTGGGCTACGTGCCGGTTTTGGGGATATTGCTTTACGGCGAGATCGGCCGCGTCGAACGGACCGCGACTATCAAACCGGCCTCATAGAGGCCAGCTACAATCTTGTCTGCCCTGCTCAGCGACCGCGGCCAAGGTGTAATCCCGCGTTGACCGATTCTCCTGCCTCGGTTATTGGTGGAGACGTTCGATCATTGCGGGACGAGGGCTTGCCGTGCGACGGAAATCGGTACTTCTGACCATCGGGCTGATTCTGCTCATCCTCGGCGCGGTGTGCGGTACGCTGATACTTCTGCTCAAAGGCGAGCCGGAATTTTACGCGTCGCAAGCCGACGAACCCTCGGCATGGGAACGCGGCGAACTCGCGTCTGCGCTACTTACGCGCGTACAAGACCTCAAGAACGATATTCGATCCAAACCCGAATGGGGCACCTCGTTTCGGGCCAACGACCTCAACAGTTTCTTTCGCGAAAACCTCAGCGATGGCGACGGATATGCCACGCTGTTGCCGTCGGGATTTCATTCGCCGCGCGTGTCGATCGACGGCGACCGCATCAAGCTCGGGATGCGCTACGGCAACGGCTACTGGAGTTCGATTGTTTGGGTCGAAATGCGCGCGTGGCTGGTAAAAAACGAAACGAACGTGATCGCACTGGAACTCTGCGGGATGCGTGCGGGCAACCTGTCGATCGGCTGCCAGACGATGCTCGATTCGCTCTCCGAAGCGGCACACGATTCCAACGTCGATGTCACGTGGTACCGCAACGGGTCGAACCCCGTCGGGCTGTTTCGCTTCTATGCGGATCAAACACGACCAACGACGCAAATCCACACGCTGAAGATCGCCGATGGTACCGTCACCGTAGCCGGTCGAACGAAGCTCGAAAACTCCGTCGTCGGCGGCCCGGGATCGAACCCCATCGGCGAGTAAGCACCTGAATTTAAATCACTGTCCCATTTGGGCTGCGATCGAAAATGGAAATCAAACATGAACCGCAAACGGCGCTGAGTACGCAAAGGTGTATTTGAGATATGGTTCAAAACGAGGTGTTTTTGGGTAGCAGGCGCGTCCTTCCTTCTTCATTCTCCGGTAGCCGCAGGTCTTTAGCCTGCGCGGGGGCAAATACCCTAAAAGACCAGTAGTGGCGAGTCTTCGAGACGCGACGCAAACTGCACAATTCGTTCATTACGGGCGCAGGGAGACGTCGTGTTTCGAAGACTCACCACGACACTCAGTCGTTGCCTGTGGAAGTCACGCAGGCTAAAGACCTGCGGCTACCAGAAAAAGAAAGAATCGAAAACGCTACCCAGGTTTGAACCATCCCGTATTTGAGATATTGAATCCATTTTTTCTTTGCGCCTCTGCGTGAGAAGCGATTTGAGTTGCAATTTATGCCAACCAGATCGGGATGAAATCCTTTCTCACGCAGAGTCGCAAAGACGCAAAGCAGAGAAAAATCAAATCCTGTGATGGTTTACACTGAGTCGCAGTACGCTTGAATTGGGACAGTGCGGAAACATCAATTTTTACTCGTCTGTTATTTTCGGCAGGAAAAGTCCGCAGACTTCCCAATCTCTATAAGTTAGCGACACCCTACCTCGTATAGTCGCACTTTTGGGGATGCTCAATGCTTCGCGCCTGGATTTTTATCGTTTTGATCAGCTCGTTCGCAACGACCATTTCGGCCCAAGACTCGCCGAAAAAACGAGTCCTGACCCACGCGGATTACGACATCTGGAATACCGCAACGGGCGTCACGCTCTCGCCGAACGCACAGTACGTGGCTTACGTTCAAAGCCCATCGACGGGCGATGCGTTCCTCATCGTTCGGAACGTCAAAACGAATTCAGAAACGAAAATCGCGATCGGTGGAAGGGCTACCCCGGCGACAGTTGCGCCGGCTGCCGATGAGGAGAACGACGACCAGGGGCCGGTGCCCACTGCGGTTCCCGCGAATCTCGGCGCACTGACCGGTAGCCCGCAGTTCACGCCCGACTCGAAGTTCCTGTACTTCCCGCTCGTGCCCACGAAAGCGGAGGTCGAAAAGGCCAAGGCCGACAAGAAGAAGCCGGAGGAGATGCCTCGCACCGTACTGGCCTGTTTCGACCTCGTCAGCAATCAGATCGTGCGGCGGTTCGAGTCCGTGAAGAGCTTCAACATTCTCGGCGATGGTGCGGGCGTGCTCGTGCTCGCCAAGGAAGCGAAGCCCGAAACGGCACCGATGCCCAAGGAAAGTCCACCTGCGAAACTCGATCAACAGCCGGGATCGCGGTTCCCCGGCAACCGCCCGCGTCCGGCAACTAACGCGGTGGCGGGGGATCTGGTGATTCGTCGCCTCAGCGATGCGAAGGAGTTTCTCTTCCCCGAAGTCTCGGATTTCAGCGTCACCGCCGACGTGAAACAGATCGCCTATATCTCGGGGAGCAAGAAACCGGAACTGGCCGGGATCTACTTTTGCGATCTGTTCGCACCCGAGTCGGCCTCGGCACTCAAGAGCGGGGTGGGCAAGTATTCGCGAATGACGTGGGACGAGAAACAAACGAAACTCGCCTTCCTTTTCAGCGAACCCGTTGTCTCTCCCATCCCGCCGTCGAAGCCACGGGTGTACCTTTGGGAGCGGCCGAGTAAACTCCCGCCGCCGGTGAATCGCAGCTTGCTCGCGGTGGCCATTTCGCCCGTGACGTTTGCCGTGCGTGCGAATGTGCTACCGCCCGCGCTGGAAATCCTCGGGCCGGGCACGAGCGGGATGAAACCCGGTTGGCAGATCGCAGATCGGGGCATCAGTTTCAGCCCCGACGGTTTGAAACTCAGCATCGCGACCGCACCCGAAAAGACGGCAGTCGAACCCGAGCCGAAGAAGGATCCGAACGCGCCGCCGCCAACCGAGCGTAGCCCCGTCAACGCCGATCCGGAAGCCGTAAACCTCGACCTCTGGAGTTGGAAAGACGAGGCGATTCAGCCGATGCAAAAAGTGCGAGCGGGTGCGGATCGCAGCAAAACCTACACGGCGATCTATCTGCTCGATACGAAACAGTTTCGCCACATTCAGGACGAGACGATGTCGGTGAATCTACCCGCGTTCGGCGATTGGGGCTTCGGCTACAGCGATAAAGCCGTGCGTGGCCAGACGTGGGCGTTCCCCGTCATCGGCGATTACTCGCTGGTCAATATCCGCACCGGCGAATCGAAGCCATTGCCGCGTTCGGAATCGAACCTGACGCCGTCGCCGCACAACAAATTTCTGACGGGCTTCGACGGCCAGAATTGGTTCAGCATCAGTATCCCCGACGGCAAGAAAACCGACCTGACGAACAAACTGCCGGTGAAGTTTTTCAACGAAGACGACGATCACCCGGCCACCCCGCCGCCCTACGGCGCGCTCGGTTGGAGTAGCGACGACAAAGCCTTTTACGTCTACGATCGCTACGACATCTGGAAACTCGCTGCCGATGGGAGCGAAGCGACGAACCTCACACAGGTGGGGCGATCCCTCGAACTGCGCTTCCGTATGGCCCGCGTCGAGAAGCCCGACGACAAGCCGGGCGAACCGACGCGCGGACTGGATGCGACCAAACCCTGGCTACTGAGCGTCGAGAATCTGTTGACTCGCGATACCGGCTTTTATCGAATGCTACCGGGGCAGAAACCGAAACTCCTCGTCATGGGTGCCCGACGTTACGGGCCGCCGACCAAGGCCAAGGCGACCGATGCGATGATTCTCACCGTGAGCACCTTCAGCAATTTCGCGGATTACTTCCTCGCCGATGCAAACTTCAGCGAACTGAAACGCATCACGGATATCAACCCGCACGTGAAAGATTTCAACTGGGGCAAATCGGAAATCATCAGCTACCAGAGCCTCGATGGCGTCGCGCTCAACGGCATCCTGATCAAGCCGGAGAACTTCGACCCCGCGAAGAAGTACCCGATGGTCGTTTACATTTACGAACGGCTCACCGACACTTACCACACCTTCCGATTGCCGTCGGCGGGCACCAGTATCAATCCGACGTATTACGCCAGCAACGGCTACCTCGTGCTCATGCCGGACATCGCCTACAAAGTCGGCTATCCGGGGCAGAGCGCGCTCAAGTGCGTGCTCTCGGCCATTGCGGCGGTGGCGGAGAAAGGCTACGTGAACGAAAAGGCGATCGGCATCCAGGGGCACTCGTGGGGCGGCTACCAGATCGCGTACATGGTCACGCAAACGGCTCGTTTCAAAGCGGCGATTGCGGGTGCGCCGGTGTCGAACATGATGAGTGCGTACGGTGGCATCCGTTGGGGAACGGGGCTTCCACGGCAGTTCCAGTACGAGAAATCGCAAAGCCGCATCGGCGAAACACCGTGGCAGGCACCGATGAAGTACCTCGAAAATTCGCCGATCTACATGGCCGACCGCGTCGCCACGCCGTTGATGATTCTCCACAACGATAACGACGATGCCGTGCCGTGGTATCAGGGCATCGAGTATTTCCTGGCACTGCGCCGTTTGGGGAAGGAGGTCTATTTGTTGAACTACAACGGGCAGCCACACGGACTGACCAAAAAGAGTTGCCAGCGAGATTACACCTTGCGAATGCAACAGTTCTTCGATCATCACCTGAAAGGCGAGCCGATGCCCGAATGGATGACGGCGGGCATACCGTACCTCGAACGCGACACCGAGAAGGAAAAGTGGAAGAAGCTTTTCGGCAAACCCGAGGAGAAGAAGTAACTGCGATTTTCGCGACGCGCCGCACTTCGGTTGGGGAATATCTTGTCGGAAGCCCTTTCACGCGGTGCGATTATGACCTCGCTTCTCAAAACGCTCGTCGTTCGCGATCCGGCCTGCGATGCGCAACTGCTCGGTCGGTTCGTTCGCGACCGCGACGATGCGGCCTTCACCGAACTCGTTCGGCGACACGGGCCACTCGTTTTGGGCGTCTGTCGCCGCGTGATTCCGGATCGGCATTTGGCGGACGATGCCTTCCAGGCGGCGTTCGTCGTGCTCGCCCGCAAGGCCGAGAGCGTGCAGCCCGCCGACAAACTGGCGAGTTGGCTTTACGGCGTGTCGTACAAGGTGGCCTTGAGGGCGCGAACCATGGCCGGGCGACGCGCGAAACACGAAACGCTGACTGCGACACTGCCCGAAACGCCGGTGCCACCCGAACCGGTCGATGATGTCGATGGCGTGCTCGATGCCGAGATCGCGAACCTGCCGGTGCTCTACCGCGACGCGGTGGTTTTGTGCGAATTGCAGGGCGTCAGCCGACACGACGCCGCAAAGACACTCGGCATTTTGGAAGGCACGCTCAGTAGCCGCTTGGCCAAGGCCCGCAAATTGTTAGCCGTCGCGTTGGCCCGTCGTGGCGTCACGATGCCCGCGACACTTGCCGTCTCCACCACGGTGACGCTCGAACTCTGCACCGCGACGGTGCGGGCCGCCACCGGCACGCTCGCACCGCCACTGGTGACCACTCTCGCGAATGGAGTATTGCGAACCATGTTGCTTTCCAAATTGAAACTCACCGCCGTCGTCGGGGTCTGTGCCGCCATGATGATCAGTCTCGGCATCGGCAACATCACGCGACCGGAAGTCGCGATTGCCGCCCCGGTGCCGGTACCGGTAGAAGCAAAAGACGAAGGGCTGATCTGGTTACACCACAGAAAAAGCGGATTGCTGACCGCGTACACACCCGATGGCAAGAAAGCAAAAGAGTTCACCCTAACGGACGGCCGGCGTTTCCTCGGCATCACACCCGATGGGCAAAAAATCGCCTTCCAAGGCAAGAACGGCAAGCTCGCCACCGAAAACGACTACCTCGCGCTAACAGTGCATTTGCGCGATGTGAACGACGAGTCTGTGGGCGAAGACACAGGGTTTTCGTTGAACGAGGTCGACACGTTGATTTGGTCCCCCGATTGTCAGCAAGTCGTGCGATGTCGCAGCGCAGATGTCGATAACCAGATCGTTCACCAGCACATGTTGTTCGATTTGGCGAGCAAGAAGGAAACGAAGATCGAGTTGCCAGCCAACCACTACATGCGTCACTGGTCGGCTGACGGCAAGACATGGCAGTTGTACGAATACGTGCGTGCCGACGTTCGCGATGCGAATTTGCCGCGTTACCGGATGATGTCCGTCCCCGTTGGCGGCGGCAAGCCGACGCCACTATGCGATAACGCTTCGCTCCTGTGGCTGGAGGCGACTGGCGACGGGCAGACATCATTCGGCTTCGGCCACGCCCACACGAACCCGGCAAACGAGAATGAGGACGCCACTTATCGCCGATGGTTCCGGGTGAGCGCCAAAGGGGAAGCCACGCTCGTCAAAACGTTCGACGAGTTCGACGGGATCGAACTACGGCTCGCCCCGGACCGCCAACGTGTGGTTTGTATGGGACAGACAAGTGCCCACGACAAACCCGGCCATTCGACGCTGCTCCTCTACGACCCCGATGGAAAGAACGAGCGCAAACTTCTTACCATCCCACACGAAGGCAAGCAAACGACCTTGCTCGGTTGGTTCCCGGCAAAAGTTGCCGCGAAGCGCAACGCGCCGGTGCCGAAGGCGGAACCCGATATGGGCCTGCTCTGGTTGCACGATACCAAGGCCAAGAAGCTGATCGCCAAGTCGCCCGATGGGCGGATGCACAAGGAAATTGATCTGCCCGAGGGCGACCGCTTCCTCGGATTCACGGCGGATGGCACGAAGATTCTGTTCGCGGGCAAGGGCGGGAAAGTCGCCGACGCCGACGTGACCGAAGGGTTGACACTGCACCTTCGCGACGACTTCGTGAAACCTGAAGGCACCGACACCGGTCTCGGTTATCAGCCGAAGGATCAGTTCGTGCTTTCACCCGATGGCAAGCAAATCGTGCGTCAACGGTGTGACAGGTTTGAAAACGCCAAACCCAAATTCTCGCACGTGCTGTTCGATGTCGCGACGAAGAAGGAAACGAAGATCGATTTACGCAGCGACCATCAGTTGATGCAGTGGTCGGCAGACGGCAAGACGTGGCGAATCGTCAAAAATGTCAACGAGCAGTGGTTATCCATGCCGGTCGGCGGCGGGAAGTTAACGCCGATCCGCGGTGCGGATTTGTGCTTGTGGCTCGATCCATCACGAGAAGGCGAGGAATTCCTGGCAACCCGGTTTGAGAAACTGATTTACATTGACGCGATGAAGGGCAAAGCGACCGGAATCACATCATTTCAGAACGTGGCGTTCCTCGTAGCCAAGTGGTCGCCGGACGGTAGTCGCATCGGCTGCATGAAGTACGATACCGACCCGAAAAACGAACGGTTCTGCGACTCGCACCTGCTAATCCTCGACGCCGATGGCAAGAACGAAACGACATTGCTCACGATCAAGGACGATGGCCAGAAGACGCGGTTTCTCGGCTGGTATCCCGCGAAAGTTGCTGCCAAGCGGAACGCGCCGGTGAAACAACCTGCGGTTGCCGAGCCGGGTGCGATCTGGACATACAACTACAGAACGGGCTTGCTGACGTCCTACACGCCGGACGGCAAGCAACTCAAACAACTCACGCTCAAGGACGGCAAGCACTTTCGGCGGATGACGCCCGATGGGCAGAAGATTGCGTTCATCGGCCGAAATGGCCACCTCGCCGAAGAGGGGGCAAAAGACGGGACGCTGCACATCCGCGATGTCAACGACTCCACCGAAGGCGAAGACCTCGGCATCGGCTATCAGGAACGCGACACGTTCGAATGGTCGCCAGATCGCAAACAAATCGTTCGAGAACGTCGTCAGGGCGAAGGTGGCAATCTTATCACTTCGTGGGTGTTGTTCGATGTCGCAACCAAGAAGGAAACAACGTTTGATTCCGCGGGCTTTGAGATGGGTCAGTGGTTAGATGATGGGAAACTGTACTTTTACGAAGCAATGCGAAACGACCCGCATTACCCGACGCTACCGCGACTACGCAAGTGGAAGATGTCCGTCGTTGGCGGGAAACCGACGATACTGTGCGAAAACGCATCGGTGTGGTGGCTCGCATCGGTGGGCGATGGCAGTTACATCGGTCTCGGCCGGTTGCACGAGAATCCGAAGAATGAGTCTGAGTACGTCGTCTACCGTCGCTGGTTGCGGATTGATGCCAAAGGCGAAGCGAGCGTCGTCAAGACGTTCGACGAGTTTGAACACGTCGGGCTGAAACTGTCGCCGGATCGCAAGCAAGTCGCCTGCATGGGCCAGACGCGCGGTACCGACCCCGACCGCACCGGCAGTTCGACGTTACTGCTCTACGACCTCGACGGCAAAAACGAACGCAAGATTCTGACACTCCCCAACGACGACAAACAAACGCAGATGCTCGGCTGGTTCCCAACCGCGAAGTAACATCATGCGGATCGCGTTACTATAGGGGAGTGAGCAGACATCCGACTACATACCGGACTCAATAGAAATCCCCCTTCGCAAACCCGTGCCAAACTCGGTTCCGGTAACAGTGGACATCTGACGGTATCGAACTGCACTTGGAAATGAAGCAGACCGGCGCTGTTTTGCACCGGTCTGCTGAAGATTGCACAAGTGCCTCCTGGTGTTCTCGGACGACAAGAACTACTTGTCCAACGTGCGGGAACAGATTCGGGTTTTTCTCGTTCGCCTGCGGTTGCGACTTCACCCGAAGAAGAACGTGATCTTCCCCATGAAGGACGGCATTCGATTCCTCGGCTATCGCGTGTTCCCGACGCATCGTCTATTGCCGAAGGAGAATGTCCGGCGATTCCGTCGCCGACTCCAGGTCATGCAAGCAGAGTATGCAGAAGGGCATTTATCGCTCGGCGAAGTCCATCAACGGCTGATGAGTTGGAACGGGCACGCCCAGCAAGCGAACACTTATCATCTTCGGTGCCGACTGTTCAGTACAATTCGTCTTCAGAGGGCGACGACCCAATAGCCGTGTGTTGCGCGGCGGCTCGTTCAACAATCAACCGTCGGCCGAACGGGAATCCCGGCCCAGCAGGTCTGGTAGGAACGCGGCCACGCCAGGGCGGTATCGTTTGCCTCGGCGGGCGGCTTCTGAGGCTCGTTGTAACGCCTCAAAGCTGACGATTTGATCCCAGAGAGACCGTAGCGTTTCATGGTTTGGCACTGCTCTTGAGCCAACCGCCGACGAGCTTGCCAATTTCGTCGATGCCTTTCGCTGCGAAGCCGTAGCTATCGACTTTGAGGCACTGCAAATCTTTGGCGTGCCGCATCTGGAATCGGAGAATTTCCAACACGAGATTCGCGGTTTCGAGAATCTTGACACGCTGCTTCGAGTACCTTGCTCGTATCAGGATTTCCAACAAGTCGTACAGGTTCCGCTCGATCCCTTTCACCCAGCACGAATCGATGATTTCGGGGACTTGCTCGTCTGGTTGTAACTCGACAACAGCATGTCATACATCTTGATGATAACGGCCCGTTCGAGCTGCCAAATCGCGATTAGCAACGCTCAATATTACTCGTAAACCATCGAATCCGTGATTACTGTGTTATCAACGTCTGATGAACAAGAAGCCAACGAACACAAATCTGTATCCACAAAGCTACGGGATATGAGTCCGTGCGGGACGAAAACCGACCGCATCATCTTGGTTCGCCGGCGCAAAGTCGTTCCGGTTGGCGGAACGAGTGAGTGTAGGCTGATTATTAAACCCACCTCCTCGCAATACGCGATTGATTTTGTCACCGATCATCTCGTTGGTTTCATGGTCCCGGATCAGCAGATTCTCAACGGTTTTCGGGTGCTGCCGAAACGCATCTTGGCACCACTCCCAGACGTTGCCGTGCATGTCGAACAGGCCGAAGTCGTTCGGTCGTCGCGACGCAACTGGATGACTCGTTCCCAATGATGTACCGTCATACCACCCGTGCTTCCCGAGTAACTCGACAGACGTACCGAACGAATGGTCTGTCACCGTACCCGCCCGGCAGGCATATTCCCATTCTGCCTCGGTCGGCAACCGATACCCGGTGCGGTTGAGGTAATTTGGGGCGGTAGTCATCCCGTCCGCGTATTGGCCCGCCGCGTTCGGAACGTAGCACCATTGGTCCTTCGAGATTCCCTCTCGTTCACTCAACCAGTTGCAATAGGCGGCAGCGTGGAACCAAAAGACGTTGATCGCCGGGCAATCGGATGAGCGAGCGTACCACTTGTTGTACATGTGCCGAGGCCGGAAACGGAGGAACTGCTCCAATGTTACCTCCTTCGACGCGATCGAGTAAGTGCGGTCGATCTCCCGCCGGTGCAGACCGTCCTGTTCGCCCATCGTAAATTCACCCGATGGTGGAATCATCACCATCGTCTGATCTTGCCGGTTGAGGTACCAACTCCGCTTGCCCACCACTGTTCCCGTCTTCAATTCAGCATTGATCGGCAATAGTAAGTCCGATCCACCCCACTGTCGCAACACCCACTCGGCGGCACTGTGAACCCCAGGGTCGGGGTCATCCCGGTACAGGTCTTGCAACCGGGGGAAATAAGTTCGACGTTCGGCGAGCGATACCCGATCCTGGCCGAATTCACCGAGGCTTAAAAGAACACTACGTCTGACGGATGCGTCCTTCTCTCCCATCAAGTAGGCGATCAACATTTTCGGATCGACACCGCCGGGAGCCAGTCGTTCGATGAGGTAACTCCGCGCCGTAGGATCCGGTGTGAGCTTGAATGATGGCCAAACTTTTTCGCCCTGGCCCATGACCAATAGCGCCACGCCTATGCTGGCTTGCCGCTTCGCCAGCGCAATCTTGGCCTCCGGTGTGGACTCCGTTCCGATGATCGTGGTAAATTCCTGCTCCAATCGTGTACGAGCGTCGGGCACGTCTGTCGCGAAGGTGCCGTAGACGCTCGCAATCCGGCCCCGTTCCGACAAGCCCCGGCTCTCGTCGACCAAGAACTCGGCCAGCGGCGGAATTAGCCACCGCCCCGCCCCGTGCAGGGCATTCGTCCACGGGGCTAGCACGAACGGCTTCTGGACTACCAAAGTAGCCGCCACGTCGCGACCGACCTGCTCCCATCGGGGATCGTCGGGGGTGAAGGCGGACAGCGCGCTAGCCGCTCGCAACCGCCAGTCCTGGTCGTTATTGTTGTTCGTCAACACATCCCACAACCGCTCGGTCAGTTCGGCTTTATGGCCAGCCAACGCCTCCCGAATGACAACCACTATCGATGGGTCGCCCGTCAGAAGTCGTTGGGTCAAATACTCCACCTGTCCGTCATCTACAGGTAATAAGGCGAGACTGGCGTGCAGTTGCTTGCGGCTGTCGTTGTTCCGTTCCGCCAGAGTATACGTATCCTTCAACAGTGGATCGACCCACCGACGGAATGGGGCCATGTCCTTCACTACGGCTGGTGTGTCAAGCGTGGTGGACTCTTGTAGTCTGTACCGAAGCACTCGGGCCTGCAACCGCCCGTTTCCTTCCCAAATTCCTAACCCCAGCACGGTCAGGAAGATTGCAACGACCATGCCACGAACCGCATGGTAGCGCATCGTACGGCCCATCATCTTGCGTTGTGGCGTTGTCCAAGTTTTCTTAGCCGTATGCCAGCGGATGCTCAGCCATTGCAAGAGCGATGGCAGTTGCCGATTCTCCGGGCGAGCCGTCCACACGGCCGTGCGATCGGCGAGCAACAACTCCGCCCGACCCTTGCGGGTTTCCTTCTGCTTGCGGGTAACCCAATCTCGCAGTGACGGCACGAGGTAATCGTGGGTGAGTTGGAAATACTTTTGCCCGGCAATTGTCTGCGTACTCGTTTCGTCGTTCTGCTTGCCATCCGGGTCGGTCGGCGTGATGAGCCGGATTTCGCCGTCGAGAATGCGAACGAGATCGTCGAAGTCCTTCGACCGCTTGGCGTACCCGGACGCTTCGAGCAGTTGCTCATAGGAACGCATGTGCCCCTTGATGTCCGTGCCCGAATCCGGCAGCAGCGACTTCAGCACGCCCCGTGCGGCCTTCTGATGATACCGATGCTCCGGCGGAGCCGTGGACGCGCTGAAGGTTTCTTCGAGGAACGTCACGCCCACGCCGGCCGTGCCGCCGACGGCCTTCAACGATGCCGGCGTCCACGGCTTCCCCTTCATCATCTCGGCGAAGAGGGCCAGCCGTACCGAGATGACTTTGCCTTCCTGCGACAGTCCCGCCACGGCGAGATTGAGGAACTCCTTCTGATCCTTGCTCGTCTCGCCGCTGTTCTCCGGCAGTTTGCCGAACGCCCGCCCGAACGCGGAGAGCACTTTGCGAGCATGGTCGATGTCGAAGAGATCGACCGCCCCTGAGTTCTGCGCTTCAACGAGGCGAACTTCCAAATCGCGCATGAATCGCGTCGCCGCCATCCAGAAGTCGTCGCGGACCATGACGACCGCTTGCAGCCGCCCGCCGTTGCACTGCCGCAGCGACTGTACAAGTTCGGTGTTGTTCTCTTCCTTCTTGGCGTGCAACCACTGCTCGAACTGATCGAGAACGATGACGACCTTCTTGCCCGGCGGTATGCCCTGACCGCGACGGAGTGCCGCCAGCGTTTCCTTCAACGACAAGCCATCGGGCAAAGCCGGGCAACGCTTTCGCAAGCCGTTCAGCAATCGCGTTTCGGTTTCATCCGCTGTCGCTTCCACGTAGACAGAGATCACATTTTCGGCGAGCCGTGGCAGCAATCCCGCCTTCATCAGCGACGACTTCCCGCACCCCGACGGCCCGTAGATCAGGCCGACCGTGAACGTGTGGTCTGCGTCCATCTCTTCGATGCGCGTCTTCCAGAAACGAATGCTATCCGGCAACCCGTCGCGGTCCCGTGGCCCCGGCAACAGTTCGAGGAAGAAGTCCGCATCGTGGGCATCGAACGACCGCAACCCCTTCGGCACGATCTTGATGATTTGATGATCCGAAGACGACGTTGCTGGTGTTGGCAGTGGCGTCGCCGGTGCGGGAAGTTCACTGCGAGCCGGGGCGGTGAACGTCGATTTCTCTGCCGACGATGGCAGTGCGAGGAAGTGTCGCAAGTCATCGGCCATGTCCTTCGCCGTCGTGTACCGATCCGTCGCCCGCTTCGCCAACGCCTTCAAACAAATGCGTTCGAGTTCCTTCGGGATGGTGTCGTCGAACTGCCGGGGCGGACGCGGATCGATGGTCGCGATCTGCTCCAACAAATCGGCTTGCGTGTCCGCCTTGAACGGACGCCGGGCCACGAGCATTTCGTAGAAGACGACACCGAGGCTGAAGATGTCCGACCGGCCATCGACGCGGTGCCCTTCACCGCGTGCCTGCTCCGGACTCATGTACACCGGCGTGCCCGCATATCGCGGACCGGTGCCCACGTCCTGTTCGCGAAGTGCCAGCCCGAAGTCGCCCACGAACGCCTTGCCCGACTTGTCGAGCAGGATGTTCCCTGGCTTGATGTCGCGATGCACCAACCCTTGCCGATGGGCGTGATGCAACGCCTCCGCCACGGTCGCGACGAGTTCGACCATTTCCCCAAACGAGAGCCGAGCTTGCTTCAACCGACCGGCGAGATCGGTGCCGTCGATGTACTTCGAGACGACAAAGCAGGGATACTTCGGCAAGCTTCCGACATCGTAAACCGGCACAATCTGCGGATGATCGAGGCTCGCCACCACACGAGCTTCCGTCAGGTACGCTTCCGCGTCCATCGTCCGGGCCACGAGTTTCGCGTGCGGAACCTTGATGGCAACGAGCCGTTGCAACTGCTCGTCGTGGGCCAAGTACACGCGGCCGAAGCCGCCTTCGCCGAGTACCTTCTCGATGCGATACCGCCCGATGTGCGTCGGATCGGTCGGAACGAAGGGGCCAGTAGTCGACTCCGGGGGCGGAGTCGTTTGCACGATGTTTCGTTCGATGTCGCTCATGGCAGAGGTCGCTCGGCGCTCGCTGGGGTGGTACGAACTCGGATTGTACCGAGCGGCAGGGGTGAGAGCCATCTTCACCTATCGACGCACCGAAACCGAGACGGCGGTAGTGCTGAAGCTCAACCGCGTCACCGTTAACTGTCGGCGGGTGCAGTGCCGGGTGCAGTGAAGGGACAAGCGAAGGGGGCAACAACGACCCGGACTTGTCGCGCCTTGTTGCTGCGTGGCCGACGCTATCGGAACCGATTCGCCGTATGGCAACGGGGCGAAAACATTCCCCTTATCCCCCGCATCCCCCGTTTCGAGTCTCTGGTGGCGTGTTACCCGAACCGCTCAAGTCCGCGATTCGAGCGATGATCGCAAGTGCCACGGGTTCGCTCGCTGGCAAATAAACCACCCCTTAAAAACAAACTCGATTCTTTGACATGGGCGACTCCTGTTGAGGTGGGTGAGGGGTGAGGGAAACCGATCCCTCCTAGCTTTAATCCGTTCGCCGCCCATGAAATCGGGCACATTACTTTTGCATTTTCCCCACAAACGGTGCGATTTGTCCCAAACACCGATTCAGGCCACGAATTTCTCGTGGCCTGAATCGCGTTGCTGTCGTGTTCACGACGATTTACCAATCTGACCCGACGACCTCGCCGGCGTTTATGCTCGCTACCGCCTGCCAGACTTTGAGGTCAACCGTATTCACCACGAATCGGACCGACCCGTCACCGAGCAGGGCGTTCACCCCGCCGCTGTGGTTGCTTCGAGCCGCGATGTCGATCAGGCCCCAGGCCGTTCCGCGGCCGTCACACGGCGCGTTCCGGCGGTTTAAGCAACCGGCGAGAGTCCAGCATGCATCTGGAGTTCCAGAGTTTGGAGTCGTGTGATGAGTGTATGCGACGCCGTGGGCGTGCGATCCGAGGCCTCGGTAGTCGCCGCCGATCACCTCGGATACGACCACCGTGTTCGACAGTCCGTCCGTCACAGTCGCAATAGACCGCTTCACGTTGATGTTGAACAGGGCAATGCGGGTCGCCGGGTTGAGGGCTGCGTTCGAGCCGTATAGGGTTGCATCGAACTGCACTGAAGTACACTTTGGGCATCTTCGATGAAACGAGTGGTGATTCGGCGGAAAGCCTGGAAATGAAGCAGACCGGCGCTGTTTTGCACCGGTCTGCCGTAGATTGCTCAAGTGCCTCGGAAAGGGC
>JAYSKW010000801.1:0-3821 GCA_043726085.1 Limnoglobus sp. | reverse complement strand
TCATTCCGGGCGCACGAACCGTCGTGTTTCGCAGACTCACCACGACCCTCAGCGATTGCTCGTGGCAAACGCAGGCTAAAGACCTGCGGCTACCAGAATAAGAGGTTTTCGCCTTAGTAATTCGGTATACAAGCGACATCATCCTTCACGGTGCTACCCGTCAGTGGGACGTTCTGCATTTCATCAAGTTTCGTTTGAAATCGTGTATCCCAGCTATCGGCATGGCAGTTGCGTTAGTGCTGGAACAGTGAGACGAAATTCGCTGGTAAAGGTAACGCCAATGGCCGCAACTCCTAACGCACCGTCCGTTCCGCTATTGGAGACGAAGCCGTTCGGGAACCTCCGATTCGACGCCATCGCGGGATTCCTGGTGTTCCTCATCGCGATGCCGCTCTGCTTGGCCATCGCTCGGGCCAGTGGTTTCCCGCCGATTGCAGGGATCTGGACCGCCGTCATCGGTGGCATCCTCACGACGTTCCTCAGCAACGCGCAACTCACGATTAAAGGCCCCGCGGCCGGACTGATCGTGATCGTCTACGGTGCCGTCACCGAGTTGGGTAAAGAGTTCGGTACCGATGGCATGTCCGATACGGATCGCGCCTTCCTCGGTTACAAGCTCGCACTCGGGATCGGTCTCGCCGCCGGGGTGATTCAAATCCTCTTCGGATTGATTCGGGCGGGGCGGCTCGCGGACTTTTTCCCACTGACGCCCGTTCACGGAATGCTCGCCAGTATCGGCATCATCATCATCGCCAAACAAGCCTACGAAGTGATCGGCGTGTCCCCAACCAAGGGGGTCGGCCCACTCGAACTCATTGCCGAGTTCCCCGGCAAACTTCGCGGCATCAACCCGGAAATTGCGATCATCGGCATCGTCGGGCTGATGATTCTGTTCGGCTTGCCGTTCATCGGCAAGCGAATTCAGTGGATCAAGAAAGTGCCATCGCAACTCATCGTGCTGCTGGTGGCCATCGGCTTAGGCACGCTGTTCCAACTCGATCACCAACACACGTATCTGTTCCCCGATAGCTTCTTCGATTCGGATCACCCTGCGGTTTACGAAGTCGGCCCGCGTTTCTTGGTCGACATGCCTGCCGTGCTGAAAGACCCGTCCTCGGCGTTTGCGTTGCCCGACTTCCGCGGCCTGGCAACGGGCACCGGCTTGCAATATCTCTTGCTCTTCACCTTGATCGGCAGCCTCGAATCGCTGTTGAGTGCAAAGGCGATCGAGCTACTCGACCCGTGGAAGCGCAAGACGAACTTCGACCGCGATCTGCTCGCCGTCGGTTTCGCCAACGCGATTGCATCCGCCGTCGGTGGCCTGCCGATGATTTCCGAAATCGTCCGCAGCAAAGCCAACATCGACAACGGTGCCCGTACGAAATGGGCGAACGCCTGGCACGGCATCTTCCTCCTCGGTTTCGTGTTGCTGTTCCCGGACCTGATTCACCGCATTCCACTGGCCGCACTCGGTGCGATGCTCGTGTACACCGGTTTCCGCCTCGCATCGCCGAGTGAATTCGTGCGGACATTCAAAGTCGGCAGCGATCAGTTTATCGTGTTCATCGGCACCATCATCGCCACACTGGCGACCGACTTACTCATCGGCATCAGCGTCGGTATCGGTATGGAAATTCTCTTCCACCTCTGGCACGGTGCCCCCGTCCGTGGGCTGTTCTCGTCCGACGTCAGCACCGTGACCGAACCCGATGGCATTACGGTTGTCGTTCGCAAATCGGCACTGTTCACGAACTGGCTCGGGTTGCGAAAATTGATCGTGCAGGCTGCGAATGGCCACCAAAATGTGAAGATCGATCTCTCACAAACTCGATTGGTCGACCACAGTGTGATGGAGAAACTACACGAACTGGAAAATGAATTTGCAGCGAACGGCAAGCACCTGCATGTGATCGGCCTCGACGATCACACGCCACTGTCGAACCACCCACTGGCCGCACGCAAAATCAGTGCGAATGATATGGTTCCGCGCGAACCGGTCGCCACGATTTAATCGGGATACTGCTCTTGATTCTTCCGACCCTCGACGGTACCAACCGACGGGGGTTTTACTATTGGGGGAATATCTCGTGAATGCGTTCCGACAGATTCTGCGTACGACACTTGTTGCCTTAGCATTCGGTATCGTGCCGTGGCCCGCCTTCGGGCAAACGATACCTGTTGTCCCCGCTGAGACACTACCAGCGACAACGGGTTCGACAGAGGTACTGCTACCCGTCGAAAGCGTCGCATTTCCGAACGCGGTGACATCCTCCACAATTCCCGCCGCCCCACCAGTCGGCACGCCGTTGAAGTTCGAGGCGTATTGGAACAACGGGTTGTTCTTCCGCAGTCCGGACAAAGGGTTCAGTGCCCACGTCGGCGGAACGATCCATTACGACGGCGCGTGGTACACCGGCAGCGAGGCTTTGCAGCGTTTCCCGAACGGCGTCGGTCGCTTCAGCGATGGCGTCAATGCTCGCCGGATGCGCCTCTATATGGAAGGCTCGTACTACAACAACATCGACTATAAATTTGAAGTCGAATTCATGAACGGGTTCAGCCCGAACGGCCTCACCGGACCCGTTTCGGGTGGCACCGTTTCCAACTCGCCCGGCCCGACTGACGCCTGGGTGACAGTCAAGGACGTCCCCTTCTTCGGCAACGTACGAATCGGCAACCAGAAGGAATGGTTCAGCCTCGAACACCTCGAAGGCTACCGTTCGCTGCAATACATGGAGCGTTCGTACCTCTTCGATTTCAGCCAAGCGACCGCATTCAACAACGGCTTCTCGCCGGGCGTCAGCACGTATCGCACTTGGATAAACGATCGAGTGTTCACCGCCGTCGGTGCGTACAAAAACGAAAGCGACTTGATCGGTTTCGGCCTCGGCGATGGCAACTACGCCGTGACGGGTCGGGTGGCAGGCTTGCCCGTGTGGATGCCCGAAGAACAAATGTACTGGCACGTCGGTGGGGCAATGAGCCATCGCGACCCGGTCGGGGGACAAGTTCGCGTTCGCATCCGCGACTCGGTCCGCAACGCGCCGTTTCCGCTCTTGAACCTCATCGGCGACACGGGGAGTATCGACGCCAAATCGCAGACGCTGTTCAACCTCGAAACCGCCGCCGCATACGGCCCACTCACCGTCTCTGCCGAGTACACCGCCAACTTAATCAACGGTGCCCACGTCGGCACGGGACCGGACCTCGGCACCGTACGGTATCAAGGTTTCTACGCACAGTCGATGATTTTCCTGACTGGCGAACACCGAGCCTGGGATCCGAAGATCGGCGCGTTCAAGCGCGTATCCCCGCTGAAAAACCTATCGCTGAAGGACGGTACTTACGGTGCGTTTGAAGTCGGCGCACGCTACACCTACCTCGACCTCGACGATAAAGGCATCAACGGCGGGCGGCTGAACAATGCGACGATCGGTACGACGTGGTATTGGAACCCGAACGTGCGAATTCAAACGAACTACGACTACCTCTACCGCGACGGCGGCCGCAACCCACTCGCCAAGGGCAGCATCCACGGCTTCGGTACGAGATTAGCAATGGACTTTTAACCGCTCGATTCCAGAACGAGATATACTCCGAGCGGGTCTTCCCTCGCTTGCGCTTCAGCTAACGGGATCGGATCTGTTAGCCCGACGCGCGAGAGAGGGAGTTGCACTTTCCTATACACAAAGAACCGAAATCATGGCGCGATGGCTGGCAACGATGGCGATGATGTGCGGATTTCCGTTGGCAATGCACGCCGCCGAGACGATTCGCGTCGCTTGCGTCGGCGATAGTATCACCCAAGGTGCGGGATTGAA
>JAYSKW010000800.1:0-3956 GCA_043726085.1 Limnoglobus sp. | reverse complement strand
GACGTCGATACCCATGCGGTCGTAGAGCACCTTGAGTTCGTTGACGAGCGCGATGTTGATGGCACGGTAGGTATTTTCGAGAATCTTGCTCGCTTCCGCCACTTCCGGTGACGACACTCGCACCACATTCGGCACGATGGCGGCATACAGCGCACACGCGACTTCGCTACTGTTTTCGTCCAACCCACCGACGACTTTGGGGATCGTGTTCACCGAGTGTGTGGCATTGCCTGGGTCTTCGCGTTCGGGGCTGAACGCGAGGAAAAAGTCTTCGCCGGGCACCATTTCCGAGCGTTGCAAGATCGGCAGAACGACGTTCCGCGTCGTGGTCGGGTAGGTCGTACTTTCGAGAACGACGAGCTGCCCCTGACGCAATTGGCCGGCCACCGCGTGTGCGGAGTTGATGACGTAGCGGAGGTCTGGCTCGCGCGATTCGGTTAGTGGCGTCGGTACGCAGATCAGGATTGCATCGACTTCACCGAGGCGGTCGAAGCGATCCGTGGCGGTGAAGCCGACGGCACGCATCTCGGCGATGGTCGTGTCGGAAATCTGCTTGATGTACGAATGGCCCGCGTTGAGCTTTGCGATTTTTTGCACGTCGATGTCGAAGCCCATGACCTCGTAGCCACGGCTCGCAAATGCGCGAGCGAGCGGGAGGCCGACGTACCCGAGGCCGATGATGCCAATACGTGCCGTTTTCGCGAGAATCCTCGCGTGTAGTTCTGCAAAGGTGTCTGACATTCCGGCTCCATCCGTGGCTCGTTTGGCCCATCCTGGCCGCGATAGAAGGTTATGCACGAAATTCGGAGCGCCTGTCAACGCAGATTACCACCGGCCTATCGCGGATCGCTTTCGCAACCGTCACGCCTTCGCTAACCGGGTCGGTTTTCCTAGCCGGTTCGTTGGCCGTACGATCTTCCAAAACTTTTTAAGTTTGATTCAAGTCGCGTTCCTTTCGGAGTTCTCAAGAGGCACCATGTAAGAATTACATAACCCACACCGAGGTCCGCCATGCGTGCGAGCCACCCCATTCATCGATGTTTTCGCGCAGGAATGGCCTGCCTGTGCATCGGTTGCATCCCCGCTGCCGTCACGGCCGGCGACCCACTACCGCTACACGTCCCCAGGGAAGTGGTTACGACCGATTTCGACCTGATGTGCCGGGTGAAGTCGGCAATTGCAGCCGATCCGCTGTTGAAGAACATAAACTTGATGGTCAGCGTCATCGACGGCGGTGCCGTCGTGGGAGGGGCCGTGGCATCGGATGCGATGTCGGCTCGCGTATCGCAATTGCTGCATACGGTGCCGGGGATCACGGATGTGAAAGTCTCGTGCTGGGTGCCAGCCGTGGAAGACCCGTTGCGGAAGATGGTGGCCACACGTTTGAAAGCGGGAACGACACCGGATGAAGTGCCCGATCCGAGGATCGGCGCTACGACGGTCGCGCTGCGTCATATGCCGACGATGTCGTATTTGCTCGAACCGGCAGTGGTTCGCCCGGCAACGAGCGCGTATTCGCCCGTTCCACCGCCCGCGCCGCCCGCCCCTGCTGGTCCGCCAGAGTTTCCGACCATCCCCTCGCCATTCGTGCCGGTGATTCCGAATCAAGATGTGGCCGCAGCGGTGGAGGCCGTGCAGTCGTCCGTACTGCGTTACTCGACGCTAAAGGTAGTCGTAAAAGCGGGATCGGTCACCATTTCCGGAACTGCTTCCGACGCAGCCGACGCCTGGGAATTGGCATTAGAATTGCGTAAGGTTCCCGGCGTCGATCGTGTGATCGTCGGGCCGCTCAGTCGTTAGCAAAATTCCGATCGAATTTGCTAGTCTGCAGACCCGCTCCGTTCTACGATCAATTGAACGGACCACGGGAAGCTCCATGCGCATCCTCATCATTTCCGACATCCACTCGAATTGGCCCGCACTTGCTGCCGTCCAAGAGACTTACGACGTTTGCCTGTGCGTCGGCGATCTCGTTGAATATGGGCCGCAACCGGTCGAGGTCATACAATGGGTTCGCGAACGCGCACTGCACTGCGTTCGCGGCAATCACGACCACGGTACGGCTCAGAATATCGACGTGTTCGGCGTCGGCGGGTTCCGTTATCTGACGATGGCCACCCGCACGCCGACGATAGAATTGCTGAACGCGGAAGACCGACGGTACCTCGCTGACCTTCCCACGGTGAAGCTGTTTACGCTTGCGGGTAAGCGATTTCTCATGGTTCACGCCAGCCCTCGCGATCCGCTCGACGAATACGTTCCCGCCGATGCCGGACAATGGGCGACGCGGATCGCCGGGTTCGCCGTCGATTACGTGTTGGTCGGGCACACTCACCAGCAGTTTTCGATGGACGTGGGTAAAGCGAAAGTCATCAACCCCGGCAGCCTCGGATTGCAGCGCGATGGCAACCCGATGGCACGGTATGCGATCATCGAAAACGGCCAAGTCGAACTGAAACAGATCGAGTACGATTACGAGGCGACCGTCGCGGCACTCGGGAATACGTCGATCGACTTAAAAGCCAAACAAATGCTCGCGGACGTGTACCGAACGGGCCGCTACGTCCACCCGACGAGCGGCGTCAACGGTATGGCCGAGCTAAACGGCAGTTACGCAAAAGTGAAGGCCATCGCGTAATACTCAGATCTCGATCAACTCCGCAGGCTTTCTTTGGCCGAATTTCAAGTACAGCGATGGCAGAAAAAACAGGTTCAACAGCGTCGACGTGATGAGTCCGCCCATGATGACGATGGCAAGTGGGTACTCGACTTCGTGGCCGGGTTTTTGGCCGCTGACTACGAGCGGCAAGAGTGCGAGGCCGGTGGCGAGTGCGGTCATCAAGATCGGGGCGAGGCGTTCTTCGGAGCCGCGTTGGACTAAGCCGGGGCCGAACGCTTCGCCTTCGTGGTCTTCGAGGTGGCGATAATGGCTGACGAGCATAATGCCATTGCGGGCGGCGATGCCGAGAACGGTGACGAAGCCAACGAGGGAACCGAGCGAGAGTACGCCACCGGTCAGTGAGACACCAACGCCGCCGCCAACGAGTGCGAATGGCAACGTGAATGCCACGATCAGCGTGAGCCGCCACGAAGCGAAGTCGGAATAAATCACCAGCAGCACGCCCAACATCGCCAGCGCGCCGAGTAGGTACAATCGCTTGCTCGCCTCCTTGCGGGCGGCCTCTTCGCCGAGGAACTTCGGGTAGTAACCGGGTTCGTATTTTAAGGCACGCACCTTAACTTCGATCTCGGCGGCGACCGCGCCGAGATCGCGACCTTGCACGTTACACGTGATGTCCAGACGCCGCGATGCGGACTCGCGCTTGATCTCGTTTTGCATCGGTACGACGAGGACATCGGCAACATCGCGTAGCCGGACTTGCACGCCCGCAGGGGTATCGATCGGCAGCAATTGCAGCGCCGTCAGATCTTCGCGGCACGTCGGCACGCCCCACACCACGACATCGAACCGCTTCTGACCTTCGTAGACTTCGCCGACCTTCGACCCGCGTAACAGCGTCGTCGTCGCGCGGCGAACGTGGCCGGGCGTCAGGCCGTATTGCTCGGCGGCTTCGGGGCGTAACCGAACCTCGATTTGTGGGAGTAGCACTTGCGATTCGACTTTCAGATTCGTCACACCCTCGACGCCGCCCATCACTTTTTCCGCTTCTTTTGCTTTGGAACGCAGCGTATCGAGGTCGGGGCCGAACAATCGCACGACGATGCTGAAACTCGAACCGGACAGCACTTCCTTACTGCGTTCCTTCAGGAAGGTTTGCACGTCGCAAAACATGCCGGGGTAGCCTTCCATCGCGGTCTGGATTTTTTTCAACGTCGATTGGTAATCGACGTCGGTGTCGATGCTGATCCAAAGTTCGGTGAAGTTTGGGCCATACACTTCGTCGGCGACTTCCGCGCGCCCGATGTGCGAACCGAAGTTGCGCACGCCGGGGATC
>JAYSKW010000799.1:0-12776 GCA_043726085.1 Limnoglobus sp. | reverse complement strand
TTACTGCCAAGGATCGCACCTATGAACCTGCGACGTGTCGGCCTCGGACTCGGTACACTGCTGATCGTCGCTGGCATTGGCTTGCTCATAGCCGGTGTCTCGTCGTCGGCGAGTTGGGCCGTCCTCATCGTCGGCATCGCGCTCGCGATCGTCGGCTTGGCCCCCGAACAGCTTCTGATGATCTTCCGCATCCCGGAACTGCGCCGGAAGATCTTCATCACGCTCATGTTCCTCGCCGCGTACCGCATCGGTTACTACGTTCCACTGCCGATGGTCGATACGGTCAAAATGGCCGAGAAAATGAGCGATGCCGCGGGTGGTACGCTCGGGCGCGTCTTCGGTTTCGTGTCGATGTTCTCCGGCGGTAACCTCTCGAACGCCTGTATTTTCGCACTCGGCATTATGCCGTACATCTCCGCGTCGATCATCATGCAGTTGCTGTCGTCGGGCGTCGTGCCTTCGCTGGAAAAACTGCGAAAAGAAGGCCAATCGGGGCAGAAGAAGATCAACGAATACACGCGATACCTGACGGTGCCGATCTGCGTCGCACAGTCGATCATGTTCATTCGCTTCCTCATTTCGGGCGACGGAAGCGGAGGCGACGGGGGGTTGCTCATTCCGGGCTACGATCCGCTCTTCTTCGGTATGGCGGGTGTCGCCATCATGACCGCCGGTTGCTTGTTTCTGATGTGGATCGGCGAGCAAATCGACGAATACGGCATCGGTAACGGCATCTCGCTCATCATTATGTCGGGCATCATCGCACGCATCCCCGAGGCCACAGGCACGCTGTTGTTTGAACCCGGTACCACGAAACTAAAAGAATCGCTGCTGACGCTCGGCAGTGCGACTGGCGATGTGAGCTTCGAGAAATTACTCGTGCTGATCTTCCTGTTCCTTGCGGTCGTCGTCGGTGTGATTGCGATGACGAAGGCGAAGCGCTCGATCCCCACGCAGTCGGCGAAGCACGTTCGCGGTCGTCGTCAAGTTGGCGGCGGACGTTCGAGTCTGCCGATGAAGGTCAACGCCGCCGGTGTGATGCCCGTGATCTTTGCCAGCACGTTGCTCATCATCCCCGGTTTCTTGTTCAACATCATCGGCACGCTCACCGATGCGTCGTGGGCGTTCACGCTGCAAGGCATCTTCCAACGCGGCAGCGGCTGGGTCTACAACATGGCCTACATCGTGCTGATTTACCTGTTCTGTTACTTCTGGGTGGCGATCACGTTCAACCCGAAGGAAGTGGCCGACAACCTCAAAGAGTACGGCAGTTTCATCCCCGGCTATCGTCCGGGCAAGTCGACCGCCGACTACCTCGAGAAGGTACTGCTGCGAATCACGTACGTTGGGGCCGCTTTCTTGGCCATCATTGCGATCATCCCGAGTATCATGACCAGCGAACTGGAAATCGATGCCCGCATCGCCAGCTTCTACGGTGGGACCGGCTTGCTCATCGTCATCAGCGTGGCCCTCGACCTCGTGACGAAGATCAACAGCCACCTCGTAATGCGCAACTACCCGGGCCTGACGGAAGAATAGGAAGAGACTCATGGCTGGTCACAGTCACTCCGCGAATATCGCCGTCCGCAAAGGCAAGCAAGACGCGGTCCGCGCCAAGCTCTTCAGCAAGCTCACCCGGTACATCATGATCGCCGCCCGCAACGGTGGCGGCGACCCCGATACGAACTTGCGATTGCGCTACGCGATCCTGAAAGCCCGCAGCGTCTCGATGCCCAAAGACATCATCGAACGCGGCATTAAGAAGGGCACGGGTGATCTCGAAGGCGTCAATTACGAAGAAATCACCTATGAAGGGTACGGCCCCGGTGGCGTCGCGATCATGGTCGAGACGCTCACCGATAACCGCAACCGCACCGGCGGTGAAATCCGCAGCACGTTCGAAAAGCTCGGCGGCAACATGGGTCTGCCAGGCTGCGTCAGCTATCTGTTCGAGCGAAAGGGCCTAATCGTCCTTTCCGTAAAGGATTATCCGAACGAAGACAAAGTAATCGAAGCCG
Organism: Limnoglobus sp.; assembly: GCA_043726085.1. Classification (GTDB taxonomy): domain Bacteria; phylum Planctomycetota; class Planctomycetia; order Gemmatales; family Gemmataceae; genus Limnoglobus. Next base: position 10,758 of record JAYSKW010000799.1, on the reverse strand, counting down.
CACTCGAAGCAGGTGCAGAGGACGTGGCCAACATCGACGGCCTCTACGAAATCACGACCGACCCGACCGCGTTCGGCGCAGTCCTCGAGGCACTTCAGGCCGCCGGGTTCGAGCCGACGGTGTCCGAAGTGAAGAACCTGGCCAAGACGCTCGCCACGGTCGACGTCGAAACCGGCAAGAAAGTGCTAAGGCTCATCCACGTCCTCGACGACAACGAAGACTCGCAAAACGTCTACACGAACGCCAACCTGACCGAAGAAATGGCGGGGTAAACGCACGTACGAACGTCCGTGGGCTATAAAGTCCCAGAAACGCTACTTGCGGCCCGAGTCTGCTACAGCGTTTGGTTCGGCGTCTTGCGCTGCGACCAGTTTTATTGATGGAAAAGTATTCACACGTAGGAAGAATCCGTCGTAGAACCCGAGATACCAGCACGTGATACCGGGATCCTCGTCGCCATAGAGTAGCTGATAGCCGAACACGTTGCCGAGTGTATATGGGCCGTTTGCTTTGGCCTTCTTCATATGTTCGAACACATCCTTCACGGAGAGTTGGTCTTGGCGTCGGATGTCAAAGTCATAGTTACTGGGCAAGCGTTTTTTAAGTCTATCGAAGTAAAGCCCGCGGATCATCGTCCTGATCATTTCGTTGACCCGCTCCCCATCGATCGGGAATGACGGATAGTCGCCCAGGTAAAGCCCGGCACCGGTGTAATGCGGCTTTCGCTGAATGCCGCGAAACACCGCCCGCGCGATTTCAGAACGGTTTTTCTTAATCGACCTGACTACTTTGCTATTCATTAATTTCTTGGCGATCGGGTGTTCCGAACAGTAGAGGTCCATCACGAGCATGTCTCGAAAATAAGAATCATTCTTGGACTTCTTATTGTTGCACTCTATGCACGCGGGCACCTTCGGGAAAGGCGAGGGAAGTGGCGGAATAAATAGGCACCTCGGAATCACGTGATCTTCCGTCGTCCCAGGGTTTTTTCCGCAATAAATGCAAATGGGCTTCACGGTCGGTCTACCTCTCGACTTGCTCGCTGAAAGGATGCCTTCAACCTTAGTTAGGTTCACGATGACCCTCGCCTTCAGGCGGACCGGGATCGGACGACCGAACGACACAACTCACCACCGGTGAGCTTAGAGTCCTTGAGACGAATCACGCCTCGCCGTTCGCTGTAGTAGCGGCCGACGTGGTCACGGGGTGACCCGTTTTAGAAACAACCGAACCGAATCGGAGGGAATGGCGAAGTCGATTTCCGTTCCCTGAATCTTTGAGACCACAACTCCGACCACGTTGCCCATGCTGTCTACTACCGGCCCGCCCGAGTTCCCTTGGTTTACTCCGCCGTTCATCTGGATTTCTGGGTAACCACCGTTGTCCCGCAAGCTCGACACGGACGAGAGGTTTACAGTAATTTCCTTGCCCAAGTCTTCGCCGAGGGGAAAGCCGAAAATGTAAATCTCGTGCGTTTCCTTCAACGCCCTATCCCCGCCGAGGGGTAGAGGGTTGGGCAGGTTGCTCCCCGTCACCCGCAAGATCGCCAAGTCGCGATCCGAATCTTTCGCGACCACGACACCCACCAGCGTCCGCGTCCGTGAGGTTCCGCTGTCGATAACGACCTCCACCTCCTTCACACCTTTCACAACGTGCGCGTTCGTGACCACATACCCCGTCCCTCCGGCAAAAAATCCGCTGCCAAAATAGACCTTTCCCTGCTCGGTCGTCACGCGGAGGTACACCGTTGCGTGCTTGATCTTCGCCACCATTAAATCGGAAAGCCGAGCCGGGCTTGCAGTCGGAACGGCTAGTTGCGCAGGAGCGCCCTTCGACTGCGGAGCCTTGCCGTCTGGTTCGCTCCTGAATAGTGCCACGTTCTGATAGGTCCGAGAGATGACATACCCAGCAACGCCCGCCACCGTGATAAAGACCATGGCGAGAATAAACGCAGCGCCTTTACTGCCGTCCGGTTTCTGACCATGCTTTTGGGCCGGGACGTCTGCATCCTCTTCCGCGAACTTGAAGTCGGAGGCTGGAACCGACGAAATGATCGACGCAGGTACAACAAGCGGATAGCGACAAGTCGGACAGGACACTGGGTACGCGACCGCCGACTCCGCCACCGTGAGCGGATATCGACATGTCGGGCAACTGATGACGTAAGGCATACGATAGCCGCCTAACAAACAAGCTCAGCAGCCGGAACGCCGTGAGCGAGAGAGTGACCAAATTGAGACGAGGCCCCCGTCCCCTGCATCATCTTATTAGGAACGACCGCCTTGCCATGTCCGGTGAGCTTGGATGAACTGGAGGTAAGTATGCCTCGCCCAGACGCAATCCACAACAACCGAGGAGTAACCGACGCTGATCTTGCTACCAACGAAAGTGCAACACAGAAGGAACGTTACGGATCGGCGGTTGCCTTCAATGAGTGTGAACGGCCCGAACAGGGAGGGGCTGTCCGTGATCGCCACAACCCGGGTATCCAATTGGTTGCCGGAAGTAACATGGCCGATCTTACCACGGATTTCGCTGGCGATCCAGGCGGTGTACGTGTCGGCCGAAGACAACTCCAGCCTAGCAGCCACGTCAGCCACGCGGAATGAACCGCCTGAGATGTCTGACCAGTCGTTGGACGAGATGATAAACAGTCGGTCGATGTCTTGCTGCTCCACCTCGCACTCGTACCAAGTGAGGTCCGTCGGCAGTTTGCTGCGAATATCGGAGCGGAAGTCGATGGAGAAGATCGCTGACATCCTTGAGCAACGTGGCGAGATGGATGAGGCGTTACGCATCCGCCGCGAGGAACAACTCCCCGTTTACGAACGACTCGGCGATGTGCGTTTGAAGGCGGTGACGATGGGGAGGATCGCCGACATCCTCCAGCAACGCGGCGAGATGGATGAGGCGTTACGCATCCGCCGTGAGGTAGAACTCCCCGTTTACGAACGACTCGGCGATGTGCGGGAGCAATCAGTTTGTAGATGGAAAATCGGCATGGCGTTGTTTCAAAAACCTTCACCGACGAAAGCCGAATTCGAGGAGGCCCGCCAGCATCTTCGCTGGGCGCTCGCGACTGCCGAGAAACACCAGTATGCCGAGGCGGCGCAGCTTCGGGAAATCGTGACGCGATTGCCTGGCGGGAGCGAGTGACTTCACTCCTTATGCCGGAACATTGTGTGGATCCAAAAAGAATGGCGAGTCGAATTACGACTCGCCAGTCTTGCGTTTCCGCACGATTTGCTATTACTTCTTCTCGTCCTTTTTCGGCTCGGCAGGCTTCGGTGCGATGGGTGCGATTCCCGTGGCTAATGCGGCGCCTCTCAATTCCGTGTCCAATGCCTTCGGTGGGGCGACGAGCGGGGCTGTCTGATCGAGGTTGCCGAGGCTTTCGCCACCCGCACGGGTGACCATCGCCTTGAAGACTTCTGGCCGCATCGATTCGACCACGTAACGCACGGAACCGTCTGCCATCAGGGCATACGTGCCGCGCTTCTTGTCCGGGCCAACGCTGGCAAAATCCGAGACGGGATTCGCTGCGTTTTCATCGACGCCTTGCAGCGTGGCTCCGCCACCCGCGATCCAGGGGCGTTGATGGCCGGGCGGCACTTGAAGCATGTAAATCGTGTTCGACATCCCGTCGGTGATTTCGCCGGGCTTCGATCCCCAACCGTAACCGGTGATGCCGACTTTCTTCGCGAGTACCGGATCGTTCGGGTCGTAACGTGCGGAATCGAGACCCAACCCCGTGATGCCGACGTAGTTCGTGGCACCGAACGTCTTGTTCGGAACGAGTGGCGACGACGCGCGCCACGACGATTGCGGATAGTACGGTACCAAGAACTCTGGCACCCACGTCGTCGCGGCCAAATCGTTTTCCTTGGCGTACCAAGAAAACTTCTGGTCCTGAATCGACTGGCGAAGTGCCCCGCGTCCGAGGTGAGGCAAGAGGTTCACCATGAAGCTCACGCGGTGATCGGGCGAGTACGGCAGCCCGTATCGTTCCGGTCGGCTATCGCGTGGCAAGGTGCCGACCGGGAACATTTTCTTATCGGTGGCCATCGCTGGGATCGTGGCGGCCAGGTTGTGCCAGGTCGTCGCCCCAGACAATACCGACATTCGCCCTTTCATGTGCGACGAACCTACGACGACTGCGGGTTGTATCGAGTCGTTATACAGCGATTCCTTCCACAAAATGTCGAGATCGATGACAGCGAGTGTGTCGGTAACGGTGATGTCGATGTGCGAGTTTGCAGCCGCACCGGGACCACTTGGACCCGACCCCGACATCGGCGGCCCCATTGGATTACCGGGGCCTTCATCGATACCGCCGACGCCGCTTTTACCACCGGATCGCCCCCCAGGCCCCATAGGGCGTCCCATTGGCCCCATTGGCCCCATTGGCCCCATTGGCCCCATTGGCCCCATTGGCCCCATTGGACCCATTGGACCGCCTTCCGCCCCAAATCCGCCCGAGTTCGATCCGCCCGAGCCGCCGTCGCTGCTCGCGTTATTTCGGACGTCGATCGGCGAGCCGAGTAAGAAGCCCAACGGCGACTTCAAAATGTTCAATATCGGTGCGAGTTGCTCGTTCGCGACGGTTTTTGCGTCTTCTGCGGAGACGAAATCGAAGGCTAACATGCCCGAAACTTTGTCTTTCTGGAACTTCGTGATCGCGATACCCATGACCTTCGTTTTGTCGACGATTTGGGTGACGATGGCACCGATGCTGTCGTAAACGGAGCGGAAGTCGCGATTGTAAACTCGCTGATCGAGCATGTCGGCATACAGCACCGCTGGTGGATTGGCATCGTCTTCTTCGAGGCGATTCAACATCCGTTTCAGTTCGGGTTTCACCGTCCGATAGGTGGGAATCGAGGTAAATAGCTTCACTTTCGGCTTCGGTGCCGCCGCTCCCGGTTGTCCTTCCATTGGCCCCATTGGCCTCACTCCCATCGGAGGGCCCATTGGCCTCGTTCCCATCGGAGGGCCCATTGGCCCCATCGGACCTACTGGTCCCATCGGACCTACTGGTCCCATCGGTGCGCCATCGGCGGCCATTGGTGGGGCGGCGGGTGGTGGTTCGTTCGGTGTCAATTCGGATAGAAATGGCGGCAATCCGCTGTCTTTGCTGAGGTCGCTCAACCAACGTTCGAGGTTTTTGACTTCGCCGATGATAATCGTCTGGCTGTCGTAGATGTTGAGTGCGATCGGCTTCTCTTGCCAACGTTTTTTATCTTCATCGGTAACGGGCATACCCGTTTGACCGAGCAGGCTTTCGCTCGAAAGTGTACGGCTAATGGCCGAGATAAAGGCGTTCGACTTGATGATCGAATACGCCCGCCCGTTCATCGGCGATTGCGGGCCGAGTTCGAGGTCCATGCGGTCCATCATCGTGCGGGTGGAAACCGGAGCTTTCGTGCGAATCAACACGAATGGGTCGCGGTCGGGGCCGACCAACGCTAGCAGCACCGTGGAAATATCTCCCGCTTCAAATTGCATCGATTTGCGGAAGAAGTCGCGCGTCTGATTGTCGAAGAACGTCGCGTAAAACGGCGTATTCGTAAGCCGATCCATGTTGAATCGCAACAGTGCCTGCGTCTCGTTCGGCAGCATGTTCGTCGGGTCTTTGAGCTGACCGGCCGCCACGGCAACGGGAACTTCGACCTTGTTGGGAACTGGGGGATCGACCGGCTTGCCGACCACGCCATCGAGCATCGGCTTGGCAACCTTCATCGGGTCGCCAGGATCGGCGGGGTCGCCCATCGGATCGGGGGTTGTGGGAGCGGGCTGCGGAATGACGGGTGGAGTAATCGCTCGCGCTTGTTGCCCTTTTACAGGAGTCGGCTTGTCGTCGCCGCTGAATATGGTCATCGCCCCGTAGCCGAGCAGGCCGACGGCGAGGACGCCGAGCACGACGCCGATGAGCAGCATGGGGCTGCCCTTCTTCTTCTTTTTGCCGCCCGTTTCCTCTTCCGCAACGGCGGCGGTATCGGTGGCGGCTTCGTCCGGATCGCTGACTGTGAAGCGATATTTGCACTTCGTGCAGTCGATTTTCTTGCCGATCATGCCGGAGTTTTTAACGAGGACGTTTGCCTCGCAACTCGGACACGGAACGTGAAAGCTGCTGGCCATGGTATTACTCCCCGTGATGCGGACGGAGCCTGATGAACGAATTCAAACGAATACTCAGAATCTACCAAGTTTAATCTTAACCTGCCACCGACGGTTCTGGCAAAGTTAATTTCACGATCTTCGATAGTTGTTACGAATCGGTTGCAGGAATCGTTGGCGCGATGCTTACGAACGGACGAAAAATCATCGAACGCATAAATAGATCACTTCGGAGCGCGGCGAATTCGATTACGATTTCTTCGCGCTCTCCCAGAGAATTTTGAGTGCCTCGCGGCCCGTTTGCAATAGTTGATTCACCGCTTTACGGCCCGAATCGGCGGAGCCTTCTTTGTGCAACACTTTGAGCAACAAGATTCCGCGTGCATCGTCCAGAACGCCGCCGAGTTGCGGGATGAGTCCGTCTTGCACGTTGAATTCCCGGCCGACCATTGCACAGATCGGCACGGCCGTCAGGATTCGCGTTCCGAAGACATCTTGTGCGGCTTTCACGCACTCGCGCATTTGCAGTTCTTTCGTGCGCGTGCCACGCAAATAATCGTACGGCGGTGCCCACTCCGCTGCGGGCGTCAGTAGATCGACGTGCGATAACGCCAACACCACGGGCGGCATTCGCAGATGCGGTTGGGCGGCAATCGTCTTAATGAGGCGGTCCATCATATCGACATCGGCACGCCGTGCGGCGGTGCGACCGTGGCTGACGAGCAGAATCACATCGGCGGCTTCCGCTGCACGATGGGCATCTTCAAATTCACTTTCCGACGCGCCACCCGCGCCGTAGCCCGATGTGTCGATGACCGCGAAACCGGGCATCCCTGGCTTCTTTAGCTCGTAGCGCGTACCGCCGGTCGCAACGGGAACGACATCAGTGATCGCTCGCTGTTCGCCGAGCATCGCGTTAATCAGGCTCGATTTCCCCGCCTTCACTTGGCCGATCACCGCAATCGTCAGCGAGGCGGTGGCGGTCGGTTCTGCCGTAGCGGGAGTACCCTCAACGGGTGGCGTTTCGTGTGCGGCGAGGAGTTCGAGATAGCGCTTGGCACCGACTTTGAGCCGGCCGCTGTTTAACTCGATGAGATACCGACCGACTTCGTGGATGTACGCGGTGTAGAACCAGACCATGACGTTTTCTTGCACGCGATCGAGCACCGAACCGCTCGCTTTTGAGGCTAAAAACTGCACGCCGGCGTTGAGCGGGTTGACCGCCATGCGTGCGAGCCACGACAGATTCCACGCGCGTTGCCCCCAGTCGATCGCTTGCCGGGCTTGCTTCCACTGATCGACCGTGAGGATGTGACTACCGGGTATGTAGGCGTTCACTTTCTTCGTCAGGTCGTGCGTGATGAGTTCGCCGCACGCCAGAATCTCCGGCAACGTCAGGTGCCCAAATGGCTCTTTCGCACCGGGTCGGTAAATGCGTGCAACATCGAGTGACATGCCGATGGCATCGTCGGCGTAGCGCTTGTTGTCGGCCATTTGTTCGGGCGTGATCCGCAGAACCAATGCCCCGCGTGCCTCGATGAGCTTCCACGCTTCGCGGTCGCGTTCGGTCCAGTAACTCGGAGGGGCATCGACGCCGGTTTTGGGCATTAAATTGGATTTGCGCCGCGTCCAGTACCACCCGAGGCCGTAAGCGAGTGTCAGCGAGGCCGCCATCGGCCACCATGCGATAAACGTCCAACCCGTAATCCAGAGGTGATAGCCGCCGACAATCGAGAGAAACGCAAACGGAGCGACGGCCAGTATCGCAATGCAGAGGAGCCGATACTTCGTCATCACTTCGCCTCGGTTTTCCAACGCTGTTCGACATCGCGGAGGGCATCTTGATAGAAACCCTTCAATCGCGCGGCATCGGGAATGTGGCCACTATGGACCGCCTCGTAGTAGTAGCAAAAGGCGCGCCCAAGTGCATACGTCGAAGCCGCCGCCAGGCTCGAACCGACGACGGAGCCGACGAACGGGATGAACTTTGCCACTTCGCGAACCGCTTGCCGGGCGAGCAAGCCCATCCCGAGTGACCCGGCGAGCTCGAGGAATCGCACCGCCGACATTTCCTGGCCGTAAATCTTCGCCAAATGGTACACCATCCGCGTTTGCACGGCAGGAAGCAGCACCAAATCGACGAACGGAATCGGGATCGCCCCTGCAGTGGCGGCCAGCGAGGAATAGCCGAGGATTACCGGCCCCGCATGTTTCTGATGCAAATCCTTCAGCGTGGTCGTCAACTCGGAGGCTCGCGCCAACGACTGGCGATACGCCTTGGGTAGGAAGTTCAGGATCGTTTGTTTGAGATGTTCGCCGCCGTAATCGATGTCCGCGTAACCTTCTTCGGGCTTCGTCAGGTCGATCGGCACGATGGCATCGATGAGGCCATCGAACTGCCGGGCGTGTTCGGCGATCAACCGGCGAACGGGGTCTTCCGATGTAGGATTCGGCACGAAATCGACGAACGGGTATGGCTGTTCGTGCGGTTTCGTCGGGTCCGCTTCGTGCGTGCAAGTGAGTGCCAGAATGATTGGCCGCGAGCGGTTGGCCGCACGGATCGGCTTCAGTCCTTCGCGCAGATTGCCTTGTGCGAGGTCGGTGAGCTTTACGGTCACAACCATCACATGTGCTTCGTGGCCAAACGCTTGGACATCCTCGGCTGGGTCGTAGCCGGGTTCGCCGAAACCGCGCGTATCGAGGAACGTGCAAAGCGGGGCTTCGGCGATGGGGAAGGGGTACTTGCGGCTCGTTTTCGTGCAAGGCTGGAAGCCGTTGCCGATGGCGGCATCGTCGGCACCGGTGAGGTAACGCACGATCGAGGTTTTGCCCGTTTGCGTCTTGCCGAACAGCCAAATGACCGGCGCGGGGACTTTGTCTCGCAGGTCCGCCAATGCCGCTTCGAGGCCTTCTGGCGACGCATCGGTGTTCCAAAGTGCCCGGACGACGCCCCACGCTTGCCGGAAGTTACTACCCCACATCGCAAACCCTCCATCGGTTGCCGTTAGGATAGGACTTCCGATGGCGATTCTCTCGCGAAAAACTACTTCGTCTCTTTTAATCGCAGGTTGCGATACTCCATCTGGCCACGATCCGCTTCCAGGCCGATGCTGCCGGTTTCGGGTAGCTTCAACGCGGCCTCAAGAACTTCGCCGTTGCAGGTGCAATGGGCGACTTTTCCCTTCACAATCACGACGATTTCGTTCCAGTCTTGCGGCTTGTACTTCTTCAGCATCTTGTACGGACCCGCCACGAGGTAATCCCGAACCTGCAACTGCGGGGCACGCACGAACAGCCCGCTATCGGCGTTCTTTTCGGCGCGAAATTCCAGGCGTAACTCGAAGTCGTTTGGGAACTTCGCCGTCGTCCACAGTTGCGCGGTGCCCTTGCCCGCATTGACGACGATCGTGCCATCTTTGGCGGAATAGCGCTTGTCGGATGCCTCGGTTTTACCGTCGAACGCCTCGAATTTGTCCTTGGTTTTGTACCCCCAACCGGTGAGATCTTTGCCGTTGAACAACTCGATCGTGCCCGCTTCGGGCTTCTCGTCCTTCGCAGCAACGGCAACGGCGAATAGGTTTAGGGCGAACAGGCTACATACCAGCGAACGGATCATTGCGAAGTCCTCGAAAATGGCGGAGAGTCGGCATCACTCGATGCCAGAAATCAGAGTGGAACAGACGCAAACAAACATTGCAAGCACGAAAGAGATCGAAATTCAGTCGGTAACCGATCTCGGGTCAGATTGCATTTTCAACGTTCCAGAACCTGTAGGTCGCGGTCGAAGAGGCTTTGCGATGAGGCCCGACAGAGTATCCGCGACAAAACTCGGAAGGTTTGGAATCGTCGCGCGAATGTACTGTCGGTGCCCACTCAAAGCTTCGACCCGACCTGCAAAACCAGTTGGTTCAAAGGAAAAGGAATAACCCCGTGAACGGTTACATCATTCGCAATCCGGACACGAATTTATTAACTGTCCCATTTGACTGAAATGACACATGGGCTGCTCTGTGTCTTTGCGCCTCTGCGTGAGAAAGGATTTCATCCCGACCCAGTTGGTGTGAATTGCAACTCAAAACGCTTCTCACGCAGAGCCGCAAAGACGCTGAGAAAATATCGAAAGAATGGATTCCGTATCTCAGATACTTCTTTTCGTACTCAGCGCGCCCAGCGGTTAATGTTTTGTTTTTCGTTTTCGATCGCTGCCAAATGGGACAGTGACTTCAATTCAGGTGCTTAGTCGCCGAAGAACGCGACGGCGTTTCGGAACAATTGCAGGCCGTCGCCTTCGGGTTGTTGCTCGCGGCGCGTCCAATTCGGGTGCTGCGTCGGCAAGATATGGCGTTCGGGGTGCGGCATCAGCCCCAATACGCGACCCGTCGCATCGCAGATCCCGGCAATGTCGCCCTGCGAATCGTTGGGGTTCTGCGGGTAGGTCGGCGGTTCGCCCGTGGGGCCGGTGTAACGCAACACGACTTGACCCGCCTGCGCCAGCCCTTGCAAAATCCACTCTTTGCGGCAAACGAACCGCCCTTCGCCGTGTGCCACGGGTAAATAGACCTTCGACATCCCCTTCAAAAAGGGGCATGCGTTCGGTGTCACGAGCAGGTTCACCCAGCGATCTTCAAATTTGCCCGACGT
>JAYSKW010000798.1:0-7603 GCA_043726085.1 Limnoglobus sp. | reverse complement strand
GAGGCTCCAGCGCCAACGGATGCCGACAAAAAAGAGGACAAGAACGGTAACGGCGAAAAGAAGGACGACAAAAAGACCGAAGAGAAGAAGCCCGTAGAGAAGAATTCCCTTCTGTCTCCGCCTCCTGCGCTGTTGATTCCGAAAGTCGCTGCCACGAAGAGCGACATCGAAATTCCCATGCCGAAAGTGACGATTCCAATCAGCATTCCAGTGCTGAATAACAACCAAATCGTCGCACCTGGTACCCTGACAGTACCGCAACTACTGGAAGTCAAATTACTCGTAGTTCCCACGCTACCGGCCGCACATGTGAAGTAGTTTACTCGCTCTCCAGCAGAAATCTCCCACCTCGTCGCAACGGTACCGTTACGGTGCTAAGTTGCAGCATGGCGGGAGATTTCTTTGTTTGTCGAGGTATTGCCGATGTCCGATTTGTATGTCGTTACGGGTGGCGCTGGCTTCATTGGCTCGCACGTCGTCGAAGAACTGACGCGAATGGGCCGACGAGTTCGCGTGTTCGATAACTTCGACACGGGTTTGGAAGAAAACCTCGCGCATTTCTCGCCGATACCGGAGATAATCCGCGGCTCGTTGACCGAACTGCACGATGTCGAACGGGCGTTGGCGGGTGCGAGTGTCGTTTATCATCTCGGTGCGATGGCATCGGTGGCGAAGAGCATCGAAGATCCGCTTGGTTGTCATGCGGTGTGTGCGACGGGAACGCTGAACGTGCTGGTGGCCGCGCGGAAAGCCGGTGTACGCCGCATCGTCTATGCCGCCAGTTCGAGCGCGTACGGCTCGGCATCGGACCCCGACGGACAGGACGAAGATACGCCACTTTGCGCCTTGTCGCCTTATGCAGCAGCGAAACTCACGGGCGAACTGTACCTGCAAGCGTTTGCGGCCACTTACGGCATCGAAACCGTCCGCCTGCGCTTCTTCAATATCTTCGGGCCACGGCAGCGTGCCGATAGCCCGTATTCGGGCGTGATCGCGATATTCGTAGGCCTGATGACAGCGGGCCGCGTGCCGATAGTTCATGGCGACGGCGGTCAATCGCGAGACTTTACCTATGTGGTCGATGCGGTGCAAGCCGTCGTGAAAGCGGGCGATGTCCCTGGTGTTTCTGGGCGAGTGTTCAACGTCGGCATTGGTGGAAGTATCTCCGTTCTCGACTTAATCGACTCGTTAAATTCGTTACTCGGCACGCACGTGAAACCGACATTCGCACCATCACGATTGGGCGACGTACGCTTCTCACGCGCGAAAATCGCCCGTATCCGCGAAGCGCTGAACTACAGCCCCCGCGTGACGTTCCACGAAGGCTTACGCCGAACGCTCGAATGGTATCAACAAAGCACAAAATAAATCGACGTAAGTCACAATTGCAGAACATCAAAAACCGGGTTTTTGGATGTTTTTCGGTCTAAAAATGCCACTTTTTGATCGCAAATCGCTGATATGAAGGCAGCTGTTTTGCCGTATCCTGAATTCCTGTCATGATTTGCGTCGATGGCCATCGATTCGACCCTCGCCACAACTCCCGTCCGTTTCGCGACCGAATGCGACCGAAAATCGACCGGAAGCGCCTTTTCTATGTCATTTGCGCGCACTTCTATGTCATTTGGGCGCACTTCTATGTCACTCCGTGCACGTCACGAATTCCGACTTACGTCGCATCGCCTGAAATTGTTTGACTTTGCGCAATCGTGTGGTTTCAGACAGGATTACCAGGATGGAACAGGATAAGAAATTAAAAGCCATCATGTTTTAATATCCACATCCTATCCTGTGAATCTTGTTAATCCTGTCTGGATTTTAGCAATATCGTGCGAGACACATTACATGCCGCCTAATAGCCGGTCGTAATCGGGCCATTCTTTTGGGTGGAGCAGGTTCTTTTTGATGCCGTAGCGGATCGCGAGGTCGCGGAATTCGTTCATTTTAACGCGGTTCTCGGCCTTCTCCTCGGCGAGTAATGCGTGGAAACAGTACACCGGTTTTTGCGCGTAACGCAGTGCTGCGTTGACGTCCATCACGGCGTCCTCGAACTTGCCGGTGGCGGTGCGTGCCATCGCGCGGCTGTCGAGCAAGTACGGTTGCGGGCCGACGCGCCCGATGGCTTTCTCAATCAATTCCGTGGGGCGTGGGGTCGTATCGTTGCGGTGCAAAATCAGCAACACGGCGAGGTTGTTGAGCGCGACGACTTGGTTCGGTTCGCTCGCCAGGGTTTTCTCGTAGGCACGAATTGCGTCGTCGTACTGCTCGCGGGACTCGAACACCATCGCTTGCGCGAGCACCCACTGCGAATCTTTCGGTGCCAACGCCGCCTGTTCGTCGATCCACTTCGACACTTCGAGAATCGTGCGATCCCACTCAGCGCGTTCGGCTGCGGGCACGTTCGGACGAACTCGCATCGCGACCGCGTTCTTATAGAGTTGCCCGCGCTGCGGCACGGTGATTTCCTTGTCGTCGATGGCGCGGATCGTGGCGATCGCTTTCATCTGCTCGCCGGTCTGGATGTAGAACAGCGCGAGTGCCAGGAAGCGGTTCGGCAGCTTCGTCGTGTCGGCGGCGCGTCGGTACACCTCTTCGGCTTCCGCCGTGCAACCAATGTCGACGAGCAACGGGCCGACGAGCGAAAGCAACATCGCCGGTTCGTTCGCGGCGGCAAATGCGAGCGGCCCTTTTGCGGCCAGTTTCTTGTCTTCAAACTTCGTCTTGTATCGTGCCTCTTCGGAAATCGCCGACCACGTTTTGGGTGCCATCTCTTGAATGCGGTCGAGCGTCTGCCTCGCGGGATCTCTCTTGTTCGCCTGCGTTTGCATCTGATGGAGCAGCACGAGGTAGTTCAGCGAAACCGGTCCACGTGTGGCTAACCGCAGCGTATTCTCGGCGGCGTTCGCGTTGCCTTCTTGGAAGTACAACATCGCCAATTTCGCACTGTCTTCGAGCGGCAGCGGGTCTTGCGTTACCAAATCTTCGATGAGCTTTTTCGCTTCGGCCCTGCGGAACGGATCGACGGTTAGGGCGAACGCCTTCGCACGCACATCCTCGGGGTTGGTGCCCGATTTCAGATTCTCATCCAGCAGCAAGAGCGCACTCGGAAGCTGATTGTAACCGTCGGGCCGCTGGACTTTGTTCGCGGCGAGGGTTCGGCGTGCCCAGCGTCGTTGCACGTCCGGTGCGTTCGTTTTCAGCAGCCGTTCGCACTGGGCATCGGCGGCGGGCAGTTGCGACGTTCGCAGGTAAAGTTCCGCTAACGCACGGATCAATCCCGGCTCCTCTGCGTGCGTTTTCAAGCCGTCGAGGTAGATGCGTTCGGCCGCCAGATTCTCGCCGAGGATTTCCTGCGCACGGCCCAAGACCGCCGGCAGATCGGCGCGATTCGCGAACGAGGCCACCGCCGCCGTCAACGCCGTTTCCGCTTTCTGGTAAGTCGCCTTCGCACTTGCCATATCGCCCGCACTCGCCTGGGCCGCGATCAAGCCGATCCAATTATCCGGCGATGTGGGGGCGAGTGTCGTCGCCTTCTCGAACGCGAGAATTGCCTCGGCGCGCTTGCCGTTCATTTGCAGCCAGTTCGCGCGGAAGAGTTGCTCGCGCGGGTTGTCCGATTTTTCGAGTTTCTGAATCATCGCGAGCGTCGCATCCGAGTTGCGAGCACCCGTTGCCGCGTCGATGATCGCGAGTTGTTGTCGCAGGTCGTCGGGGAGGCCCGCCGTTTGGCTACGCCCTTCGAGTAACCGCCGCGCTTCCTCCATGCGCCCGCTCGAAACGAGTCCGAGAACGAGGCGTCGGTAGACCAGCTCGCTACGGTCGCCGAGGTCGTAGGCTTTGCGAAAATGCACGAGCGCCGTCGCCGGTTCGCCAACCATATCGGCGAGGCTACCGAGCACCGAATGCGGCCGCGACCACGTTTCGCGAAGCGTGATGATATTCTCGAGCTTCGGCCGCAACGCCACAATTTTCGCTTTGTCGCTCGGTTTGGTGTTGCTCAATTCGACGAGAACCTGCCCGAACAGGAAGTTCGGCCCGTCTTCGCCTTCGAGGGCTTTGACTTCGCCGAGAACCTTCAGTGCGTCGTCGCTGCGTTTCTCTTCGAGGTAAATTTGCACGAGCGACATCCGCGAAACGAGATCGTACGGTTTCTCCGCCGTCGCCTTTTGGAACAACGCGGCTGCTTCCGTTCGCTTCCCCAGAAACTGATACAGCAAGTCGCCGAGGCCCGTGTGAAGCGAGTAACGATCCTCGACGGAAAACACATCGGCCTTCTCGCCGAGCGCGACAATCGCGGCGGCATCGGGTGGCGACTTTCGCAAGATGTACGTCGATCGCGCCAGGCGAATTGCTACCTTGTCGCCGAGTGCCTTCTCGGCGGTGTCGAGCACGTCGAGGCCGGCCTTCGGGTCCGATTGCGCGAGGATCGCCGCAATCGCGATTCGTGGCGACGCTTCATCGGGTGCCCGCTTGACGAGATCGCGGTAAAACGCGATGGCCTCTTCGGGTTTGTCCTGCAATAGCAGCGCCTGCCCGCGAAGAAGTTCGACGCCGATTGTGTACGGAGGTTTGCCGAGGGCCGCATCGAAGGCGGTCCATTTGCGGATGCTCGGCAGCTTCACCGCCTGTTCCTGGAACAGCAAATTTAACAGTGCAAACCGTGCGGCCGGGATCGTCTCCGCGTACCGTTGCAAGATCGGCACCGCTTGCGCGCCGCGACCGAGTTTGATGAATGCGTTCGCCATCCCGATCTGCGCGAGAACCGATTCCGGATCGACTTGCGACGAGCGATGATAGGCCTCGTACATCCGTTCGGGGTTGCTGGCATAGGCGTAGCATTCGCCGAGCGACAGTTGCGCCTTGGCGTAGAGTTTCGCCCACTTTTCAAACGCGGGAAGTGCCGCCTTGAGCCGGGGAATGGCTTCGGGCCATTTGCCTTCGGCGAGGAAAATCCGTCCGTTGAGGTAATCGAACGTCGGGCGGAAGACTTCGCGTTTGGAGAAGCGTCGCGTCGTTTCCGCACGTGCCGTGAAGAGGTCTTTCCGGTCGATCAGACGATCGACGAGTTCCACGGCAAACAGGTCGTTCTCCATCGTCAACTTCACCGCGGTTTTGAGTTGTTCGTCCGCTTCGGCGACTTGGTTGAGTCGAACGAGCACTTCCGAGTACACCGAGCGCAACCGCGTGTTGTTCGGATTGACTTGCACCGCCTTCCCGAGGATCGAACGCGCATCGGCGAGGCGGTTGTCCGCCGCATACACTTCCGTCAGAAGGAGCACGAATTCCGGGTACTTCTCCGGGTCGCGAACGGATGTGGTCGCATTGCGAATCTCTTCGCGGGCTTGTGCCGTTTCACCTTTGGCAAATAGGTACTTCGCGCGAGTGATGCGTGCGGTAATGTCGTCCGATTTGTCGCGGGCCAACTGATCGATGACGCCGTCGGCTTCCTCGAATGCTTCCTTCGTTTTGATCTCCGTGCGAAGCAGCATCGCCAGTTTGAGGTACGCCTCACTCGGCCCTTTCCCCGTTTTGACGATCCGTTGAAGCTTTTCCATCCCCTCGGTCAGCTTGCCCATCCGCAGTTCGCACGTGGCCAATTGGTCGAGCATCTCAACGTCGTTCGGCTGACCTTTGAGTGGATCGACCATTTGTGTGAGATGCAGCTTCGCCCCGGCGAAGTAGTTGTAGTCCATGTAAATCTTGATGAGCTTCCGTCGCTCCTCGCTCCGCGTCGGCGCGATGTTCAGCAAGCGTTCGTAGCAGTCGATCAGATCGCGTTTCGATTTCGGGTTCACTTGGCTATCGTCGTGGAGCAACTGCGCATAATCTGCCATCACGAGCGTATCGCGCGGGCGGAAGTTCAAGTACTTCATGTACAGCGAAAGTGCTTCCGAACGGTTGCCGTTCTCGATGGCTTTCTTGGCCGAATCGAGCATCGTACTCGCGTTACGATTCACCTGGTAGCGATTCGCGAAGTAGAAAATGCCAACAACGACCGCGATGGCAACGAACAAAATCGCCACGCGCTTGGCATTCATACGGCGATAGACAATTCGACGACGACGTGACACGCACGATACCTCGGGAGAGTTCGGTTCGCGTGGATCGAGTCCACTTACAACAATTCTATCGAATGTAGCACGCGAGGAACCGGACAACGATCAACATCCGGTTTGTAGCGGAAGTCGTGAGACTACTGATGCAACGACTTCCCGCGGGAGAACTAGTGACTTGACATGCCCACACAACGCGATTATGTGTCGAAAACTGCTTCACTCGAGTACGACGATGATCGCGGCTACCGTTGTCATACCTACGCACGATCATGGGCCGTTGCTGAATTATTCAATCGGTAGCGTACTCGCTCAAACGGTTCGAGACATCGAAGTCTTCGTAATCGGCGACGGAGTACCCGATGTGACTCGCACGCTGATACGACGGATGATGGATGCCGACGCGCGGATTCGTTTTTGGGACCACCCGAAAGGGCAGCGGCTCGGCGAGGTCTACCGACATATTGCTTTAGCCGAAGCGCGAGGGCGGATCGTCTGCTATCTGTCCGACGATGACCTCTGGTTGCCCAACCACATCGAGAATGTCGGCCACTTGCTGGAAAATGCGGACTGGGCGCACTCGATGCCGGTGTACATTCAGCCCGAAGGCGGCCTCGGTGGGTGCATCTCGATCGACCATGCCGACCCGCGCGACCGAGTGGCCACGTTGGCCGCGGAAAGCCGCGGAAAGCCGCGTCTGCCTGAGTTGCGGCGCTCACACGCTCGAGGCGTATCGGCGGTTGCCGTTCGGCTGGCGGACCACGCCCGTGGGGACGTAAACCGATCTCTACATGTGGCAACAATTTTTATCCGACCCCGCCTGTCGCGCCATCAGCGGCGTGAGAGCCACCGCACTGAACTTCGCGGGTAGCCACCGCATCGGCTGGACTTTGGAACGTCGCGAAGCCGAGTTGGCCATCTGGGCACGCCGGATTACCGACCCTGAGTGGCGGGCCGGATTCGTTCAAGACGTTCTCGACAAAGTCTATTTCAAGATGATCCAGTACCACCTCGAACTGAAAGACGCCTGGTACGAGACGGTTCGCAAACGAGACGCAACATGAGCGAATCTGACGTAAACATGCACAATTTCAAGTAACCGTTCATGGGGGTATTCTGTTTTTCCTTGAACCTACTGGTATTGTAGGTCGGGTCGAAGCTTTGAGAGGCCCGACAGTGCATTCACGCGAGGATTCCAAACCTTACGGGTTTATGTCGCGGATACTCTGTCGGGCCTCATCGCAAAGCCTCTTCGACCGCGACCTACGGGTTCTGGAACGTTGAAAATGCAATCTGCCCCGTAAACATGCACAATTTCAGAAACAGGACGTTCACATGATTCGCGATATATCGACGGTTACGCCAGACGGAAACCTCCGCCAGTTACTACCGGCAGGTGTGAGCTTTCACGATAATGTGACCCACGTCGATGAGCGTGGCACCGTCCTTACGGCTTTTTGTCGCGGATACTCTGTCGGGCCTCATCGCAAAGCCTCTTCGACCGCGACCTACGGGTTCTGGAACGTTGAAAATGCAATCTGCCCCGTAAA
>JAYSKW010000797.1:0-6765 GCA_043726085.1 Limnoglobus sp. | reverse complement strand
CTCGCGGGCATTGCTGCTGCCGGATTTGTGGTGCAGGAACCCCAAAATCAGGAGCGCGTAATCGGCCTTGCGGCTTAGTAACGACATCTCGCACTCCGTTGAACATTCCAAACAACCGAATCCGCACTAGTTGTATTCCATTTATAGGCGCGAGACCTTACTCGAACAGTGCGAATTCGCTGAGAACCTGTCTCAACAAGTGAGGAATCAACAGGATTTCGCTCGGCAAGCAGTGCATTTCGAGCGATGAGGTACGCGACGTAGAGGCGAGAAGGGGGAGTGTCACGATGGGTCTTGTTCGGCACGTTGAACGAATGCGATTCTTGCAGCGACACCATCAAACTGGTAAACGAGGCGGTATGGCCCCACGATCATTTCTCTTAAGTTCAGCAATTGAGTGTCTTCGACTGGCGAGCCGATTTGCGGAAACGATTCGATCTGATGGGATACTTTAACAAAACGACGGTTCCATTTTAGAACCGTGTGCTGCCCCGCCTCTTTTGCAAATTCGAGCGAGTATCATTTGCAGATCGCGACGGGATCTTGGCGACCATATGACTTGAGCCATTCGTCCATCTCCGCTATCATCTGGTCGTTCGGTATGCCCATGCCAGCATCGATCTCAGCAAGTCCTAATGTCGCATTTGCATCGACATAAATTCGGTAAAGTAACCTCTCAGGCGTGACGTCTTCAGGCAGGTTCTCGACGATCCGCTTTGCGATTGATTTTGCACTTTCCATCGTCGCACCTCATGCTGTTAGCGTATTTGCAATCTGCGATTTTAGCCATTGCTCCATCTCCTGCATGACTTGCTCGTGTGGAATCGTTCGCCCAGCCTCAATGTCTGTCTCACCCATTGCGATTTGGTGATTCAGATACAATCGATACCGAACCTGCTCCCACGTGCAGTCATCAGGCATCGCTTGCAGAACCTTGATTGCCAGTTGTTTCGCCGTTTCCATCGTCGTTCCTCCTGGGTGCATTACAACCCGAGTAAATCCAGGTCGTCGACGAGTCGGTCGAGGTCGTCTTTGGGCTGTTGGGATTTGCCCGTTTGTCGTTTGGGGATGCCGACGGCGAGCCCCACTGCGTCGCGGCCGTCGGCGACGAGTTCGCGGTCGCGCTCGGCGACGGCGGCGGTTAGTGCGTCCACCGTGTCGCCACCGCCGAACAGCTTGCTCAGGTCGATCTTCAAACCGCCGATTGCGCCAACGTCCGCGCCTGCAATCGTCGGCGTTTTGTACTCGGGGAACATGATCGCGGTTTGCGGGCAGACGCGGCTACAGGCGGGGCAGCCCTTCTTGCACTGATCCTGATTCTCCGTAAGAATCCGATCGAACGAATCGACGCCATACACGCCGAACAGGCAGAAATCGAGGCATTCGAGGCAGTTCGTGCAGCGGTTATAGTCGATCACCGGGTACCAACGCCGGTTGGCCGGGGCGAGCAAATCGTCCGCATTGAACATCGGCAACGCAATCGTCGGTTCGACGTGGCCGTTCTTGGACGGCAGCCCCAGCGAGATCATCACCGGGTTCGCGACGGCTTTGTCGATTGCCTTCTGGCGCGTTCGTTCGGTGGCCTCGGCGATGATGCGACGGATCTCGTTGACGTACGGTTCGGCTTTGTTGAAGTCGCGCAAATCGAGCGTGTAAATGTGCCGGTCCGGAATGGTTCCCGTCGCGCCGATGCCTTCGAGTGGTTTTTCCTTCTCTTTCTCTTTTACTTCCTCTTCATCGTCGGCGGGCGGTTTGAGCAATGTGATGCCGAACTGCCCTTTGATGCCATCGCGATCGAGCAACCAGAATGCGGCGCGCGGGAACAGCCAGCTGAGTACGACCATGTCGCCGGGGACCGATTCGAGGAACATTCGCCCGGTGTGGTCCGGCCCCATGTCGTAGAGGTTCGGCACGATCGAGACGTCTACGCCCGGCTCCATAATCAGTGCGGCGGCGAGGCTTTCTTCCAGCCCGCGTTTGGCGGGGTTCTTGCCGGGGGCTTGCGATAATACGACCGTCAGTTTGCGGCTCATAGTTACTCGTCGTCGTCGAGGTTCACTTGGTTCTTCAGTATCCGTTGCGCCGTCGCCCACGCCCCTTCCAGATAGGCGTAGTACTCACCCGCGTCCATCGTACCCGAAATGTCGGTCGCCATCTCGAACAACCAGCCGGTTGCGTGCGTGTCCGAGTTAATCGCCGATGGATCGTTCAGCAAACTCGGATTGAACCGGATGTCTTTGCCCGCGAGCGGCGAGTAGAGTTCGCTCTGCGCCTTGGAACTTTCGATGAAGCCGATCTCTTGCTTCAGCGCGACCGCATCGCCATCATTGACCTTCCATTCGAGGAAATACACGTCTTGCATCAACCGCACCGCGTACCCCGAGAATCCGAACTGGTGACGCCCACCCGCACCCGGACGGCACCACATGTGGTGCCGGCAATAGCGCAAGTCCGCAGGCAGAATTGCGGGGTGTTTCCCCATCAGAAACGTGAGCGGCTCGGGCATGGCGGGATGCGGCGGGAAGGTTCGCTGCGTGGCAAACCGGTAGTCATCGCGAAGCCAATTCTATGGAGTTCGCGTGTTTTTCGACGCTCAAAATTGACGTAAGTCCGAATTGCGGAGGCTCCAAAACCGGTTTTTCGGGTGTTTTTTGGGTTTTTGAGGCCCAAAACGTCGTCTTTTTCCATCGCAAAGTACGGATTTGTATGCCGTAACTCAGACTCTTGTCATGGTTTACGAAGATGTAATCGCTTTCGCATCAACCGAAACTACCGGTTGTTTCGCGACACAAAGCGACCGAAAATCGACCAACATCGACATTTCTATGTCATTTGCGCGCACTTCTATGTCATTTGGAGACACTTTTGCGTCACTCCGTGCACGACGCGAATTCCGACTTACGTCGAATCGTCTACGATTTTTTGACTGTGCGAAATCGTGTGGGCGGACGTTTTTCCGCATTCTGGAAAAACCAGGCGTGCGGCACGACGTTCGTGTGCCGATGTACGTGTTCGCGCACTGAAAATTTTGCACAAAATCCGGCAATTGCGTAACCTAATGGGGTACCAATCTCTTCTTCGAGTGTTGCCATGTACGCGATTCGTGCTCTCCTCGTTTGCGTATCTCTCGCGCTAGCGAACCGTTCGTTCGGCCAAGACACTGATGCACTTCCCGAAGGCGCGATCGTGCGATTGGGAACGACGAAGTTCCGCCAACCGGACAACTCTTCGATCTCGCTGTTGACTCCCGATGGTCGCTCGATCTTGCAATTGCTGGCTCCGAATACAATCCGTTACCTCAGCGTCGAAACGGGCAAAGTCATTCGCACCGTCGCGTTAAAAGAGAATATTACTTCGTACAGTAACCGGTTCTCGCTGAACGCGGCTGGGGATCGCTTCGTTCTGTTCAATTACAACGGCGTCACCGTTGTGAACCCGATCACGGGTGAGATGGTGGCGAAATACTCGACGGCGAACAACAATCTCCGCGGCCGAATTCCCCGCGACGATTTCGTTCAAGGTCAAGGCGCGGTTTCGCACGATGCGAAAGCGGAGCGATTTGCGTATGGTTCGCAATACCAACAAAGACAAGAGGATAACGGCAAAGCGTATGTGATAAACCTGAGTAGCAGCGAACGGATCGCTGAGTTCGATGTGTTACAAACGAATCAAATTCAAGCTGTGATTTCCGCCGATGGCAAACGCCTAGCGAGCTTCGGTCAGCATCAAATTCGGAACGAGAAGGACGAACCTCAAGCGGGCGTCGTGCAGATTTGGGACATCGAAACGAAGAAGGAATTGGCCAAAATTAAGACCGCATCGAGCCAGGTGCATTGCGTGCAGTTTTCGCCCGATGGCAAGCAGATTTTTATCGGCGGACAAAACGTAGCCGTCGAAGCCTGGGATGTCGCAACGGGAAAATCGCTGCGGCAATACCTCACGCGGTCCAATGGTGTGCAGAAGCTGTTCGTCTCGCCCGATGGCACGAAGTTGGCGGGCACATCGCCCGACGGCCACGTGCAAATTTGGGATGTGGCGACCGGAGCGAATCTCAGTTACGGTTATGCGCCGGTTTCCACTGGCGTCGAAGCCGTCGCATTTCCTGCCGAAGGGCCTGCCGTTGCGTACGGGAAACTCAATACGACGATGCAATTGTGGACGATACCGGGGAAAACGCTCACGCCCCAAGAGGGCCACTTCAGTGCCGTCAGCCAGATTCGCTACACGACCGATGGCAAACAGATTTTAACGTTCGGATTGGATAACAAGATCGTGCGTTGGGATGCGAAGACCGGCAAAGAACTCACGAATTACAGCCACTTCGCGAATGCGAGCCACCGGTGGCCGAGAGTGTGGTCGCTATACAACGCCACGCTCAGTGCGGATTCCGAGTCGATTTACGTGCCGAATGGGAATGGACTGGCACGGGTGAATCTCCAGACCGGTGAGGAACTTCACTCGTTATTCGTACCGAGCCGACAAAACCATAGTTCGATCAACAGCCGGTTGAGTACGTCGATCAACGGGAAACGGCTCGTCGCCAGCGCGCAACATTACGAACGAAATTCCAACGTCTTTTCCAATTGTGCGTGGGACACCGAGAGCGGACGGTTGATCGTCGATCACCGCACTCCCCAAGATGATAAATCGCCATTCAACGTCATGGGAATAGGCAGCGGTACGACCCCCGATGGCACGATGATGGTCAGTTTGCTCTACAAACGAGATCGTAATAACAACTCGACGCAAATCGAATTTCATTCGTTCGATTTGCGGACCGGCAACAAGCTCTCCCAAGGTACGAAGACGCAAACGGGAAACGGGCACAACAACTCCTGTATAATTGTCGTTGCAACGGATAATCGCTCGGCGCTCGAAATCGATCAACTCGTCATCGATCGAGTCGGCACGATGACGGTATGGGATATCCCGACCGCAAAAGTCGTGCGTACGATACCCAACTCCTCGATCAGTGGAACGATCCCTCGGTTCAGCCCAAACGGTCGGTTGGTCGCGATTTCGACGTTTGAAACGAAGCCACAAATGACTCCGAGTATGAAATATCACGTCAACATTATCGAATGGGCTTCGGGGCAAGTTCGCAGGGAAATCCCCGTCGCGACCGTACCGCCGCATAGCCTCTGTTTCAGCCCCGATAATGCCAGCCTTGCCATCGGGACGAGCGATACCTCGGTGCTGATTTACGACGTGGCCGATTCAAAGTGGTCGACCGTGAAACTCACCGCGCCCGACGCCCTCTGGGGCGCGTTGGCGGGCGATTCTGCGAAACGCGCCTGGGACGCCATCCGCGAACTGTCCGCACGTCCCGATGTGGCGATCCCGCTGCTTACCGAAAAGATCAAGCCGATCGTGGCGACCGAAAAACCGACGAAGGAACAAGTCGCGAAATGGATCGAGCAACTCGACGCACCCGCATTCGCAGACCGGGAATCCGCGAGCCAATCGTTGACGATGCACGGCAAGAACTTCGAGGCCGACCTGCGAGCCGCGATCGAAACGACGGCATCGCTCGAAGTCAAAGAGCGCTTGGAAAAGATCGTGGAAAAGATGATGAAACCGGTGCTGCCGAACGTGTTGGAAGTGCGCGCGATCGAGTTACTCGAACGAATCGGGAACGCCGACGCACGAGCATTGTTAACAAAGATCGCCGCCGGCGAAGCGACTCACGCGCTGACAAAAGACGCCACCGCGAGCCTCAAACGACTGCAAAAATAGACGCAATTCTTCGGGTAAAAAGGCGTGTGACACCACCACTTTACCCGCGACCGCCATACTTGGCACTCATGAACTTGGGTTGCGGCTACGGCGCGCTATGTTTTCCGTGGTTGTCTTCGATTCTTAAAATCAAATGAGGCCGCTCAGCCATTTCGGTAGATCCGTTTCGAGTCGATCGACGAATGCGCTACGGGGCAGCACCAGATCGCAACCGGCGGTGCGGGCCGCGCGTAACCGATCCGCATCAACGTGCGAGCCGTACGCGATGACCTTGGGAAGCGGCTGAAAGTTTATTATCATAAATGCCAGAAATATGGGTAAGTCGAGCGTGGCGTTGTGCAAATCGAGAATGATGGCCAACGGGTTCCCGCTGGAATTATCGAACATTTTCTCGGCATCACGAAACACGGTGAGCGTGCCACCGTGTGCGCGAGCGGTGCCGGTGATTCGGCTGCTGAAAATGAGATCGTCGCTGAGCAAAAAACCGTGCATGAATCTACTTTTTAATGTTGTCGCGGATCATCTTTAAGACTTCGGTGAGCGATTCGTCGCGCTTGTCTTTCTTCAAACCCTCGATCAGTTTATCGCGAACTTTGATCGCAAAATCATCGGGGAAGCGGGCTTTCGCATCTTCGGTAAGATCGACGTAAAGTGATTTCGGATCGTTACAGATGAGTATGCCGAAGCCACTCGCTTTCTCGCTCGACACGCGCGTCTTCGACCACTCTTTCATGTACGCGATGCGCTCGGTGGATTTCATCGCCTTGACCTTCTCCACGTCCTTCATCGGCACCGCTGCGAATGTCTCGATGAGGACATCGAGTTTGTGCGTCTTGAAGAACTCGTCGATGTCGGTTTGTGCCGCCTTCGCGGTCTCTTCCTTGAACATCTTTGCGGCATCGCTCAACGTGGTCGCGGTCGTTCGTTTCGTCACCGTTGCGGTCACTTTCGAGCCACCGCGAATCCGTTTCACGTCATCGCTGTTCATCAGTCGACGCACTTCGGAAACATCGATAAACGTACTGAGTA
>JAYSKW010000796.1:0-2102 GCA_043726085.1 Limnoglobus sp. | reverse complement strand
GGCCGGTTCGGGCGAAGCCGCGGCGCATCGTGCCGACTTTCGCCGAGGCTTTCTCCACCGCTTCGTAGTCGAAGTAACCGGTTTTTGCCATCGACTCGCGACTCATCACTTGCTGAATCCAGGGCTCTTTGCCACCCATCGCGAACGCATCCATCGGCGCGCGGAACATGTGCTTCTTCCGCCACGCGACTTCTTTCGGCAGCCAGCGTTCCGCCACTTTGCGCTCGATGTATTTGTCCGTGAGGCCGCGCAGTTTCCAGCGCGGGTGTAGCGTCGCCAGGAACGAAAGCACGTCTTCGTCGAGGAACGGATACCGCGCTTCGACGGAGGAATGCATCGCCACGCGGTCGCCCTTCGAGGCCATGAGGTGGCCGGGGAGCATGATGCGGGCACCGAGCGACATTTGCCGGTTAAACGGCGACCACCGGTGAAGATTGGGCGACAGTTCGAGGTCTTCAAATGCTGAGTGCGACAGCATTTTTTCGCGAAGTTCGCCACTAAAGAAGCGGATCTTGTTCATGCTCATGAGGCCGTAACAGTCGACCCAGCCATTGTGCCCGCCGAGGACTTCGTGCGTGCGGCGGATTTGCTCCATCGGGAACATCGGCTGGCCGGTGAGCCGCGCGCCGAGCCGCCGTAGCCGGACTGCCATTCCGGGGATAATGTCGGTGTAGCCCAGGATTTTGTGGATTTTGAACCACGAATACCCCGCCATCCACTCGTCGGCCCCTTCGCCGGTGAGCGCGACTTTGTAGCCGTTCTGGTGGACGGTTCGCGCCAGGTGCATCAGGCCCAAGCACGACGTATCGATCACGGGGCACTCCGCCGCCGCGATCAACTCTGGGTAATCCGCACGCAGTTCGTTCGGCCCGCACGGCACCACGATCGGATCGCAACCGAGTGACTTCGCCACGCCGAGCGCCAGCGATTCTTCGTCCAGCCCTTCGCCCTTTACGGAGATCGTGAACGTCGGAATTGGCCGTCCGAGTACCTTGTTCGCCATCGCCACGACCAGCGACGAATCGACGCCGCCACTGAGGTACGACACCACCGGCACGTCGGCCCGCAGACGCCGTTGCACCGCACGCAGCAGCACGTCTTCGAAGGCGTCGATCGTCTTTTTCTCGTCGCGGCCGTAGTCTTCCTGCCCCTCATCGGGATAGTTCACTTCCCAATAAATGTGCTGTTTCACGGCCTCTTCGACGCGGGTGCGGCCGAGCTTCAGGTGCAGGTAGCGACCGGGTAATAGGACTTGAATGCCCTCGAATACCGTCATCGGGCCGGGCATCGCGAAGAAGGTGAAGATGTGATTCAGCCCGCGCAAGTCCGGCTTCGCCGTTACGAGGCCGCTCGCCAGGATCGCCTTGATTTCCGAGGCAAACAGCAGCCAGTCCGAGCCATCATGGCGAATCGTCGTGTAGAAGAGCGGGCAGATGCCGGCGCGGTCGCGGCCGATCACGACTTCGTTCGATTTCGAGTCCCACACGCAGACCGCAAACTGCCCGCGCAGGTGGTCGAACAGCTTCTCGCGGTGGTCTTCCCAGAGGTGCGGAATGATCTCGGTATCGGTGTGCGTGCGGAACTTGTGCCCCTTGCTTTCGAGGGCCGTACGCTTCTCCGGATAGTCGAAGAACTCGCCGTTGAAGACCGTCCAGATGCTGCCATCTTCGTTGGAAATCGGCTGTTTGCCGTCGGCCAAACCGACGATGCTAAGCCGTGTGTTTGCGAGGTGCAAGCCGTCGCGGTCGAGGAAGCCGTCTTCGTCCGGCCCGCGGTGATAGATGGCCTTGGCCATCGCGGGCACAATCCCACGCGGTGCGGGCCGTTTCCCCGACAGATCGATCATCCCTGCGATCCCGCACATGAATCCGCCCCTCGTACCGATGTGGTGAAGCGGTCGTTATACCCACAACGCGGTTGGCCGGGTAGCGGACTCGAAATGCCCTTCTCGAATTGACGTAAGTCACAATTGCGGAGGTTCAAAAAACCGTTTTTTGGGGTGTTTTTTCGGTTTTCGCGACCCGAAAACGCGGCTTTTCGATCGCGATCCACTGTTCCGTATTCCGTATATCGAACTCTCGTCGTGGGTTATGTCGAAAGGG
>JAYSKW010000795.1:0-2510 GCA_043726085.1 Limnoglobus sp. | reverse complement strand
CAGTTGGTGAAGAAGAAAACCGGCGTGTTCACCGGTGCCTATGCCATCAATCCAGTGAACGACGCGAAGATCCCGATCTGGATCGCGGACTACGTGCTGGCCACCTACGGCACCGGCGCAATCATGGCGGTGCCCGCGCACGACGAACGCGATTTCGCGTTCGCGAAGCAGTTCGATTTGCCGATTGTCACCGTGGTCACGCCGAACGAAAAGTGGCTCAAAGACACGGGTAGCACGATCGAGAATTTGAAGTCCGCGTACACCGATGATGGCGTCGCGATGAACTCCGGAATGCTGAACGGCATGACCACCGATGAGGCGATGCGGAAGATCACCGCATGGTCGGTAAAAAGCAACTTCGGCACGCGCAAGACGAATTTCAAGCTGCGCGACTGGCTGTTTAGCCGGCAGCGCTATTGGGGCGAGCCGTTCCCGATCTTGCACGGTGAGGATGGCAGTGTCATCCCGCTGTCAGTCGACGAACTGCCGCTGATGCTCCCGGAAATGAGCGATTACAAGCCGACGGGCAGCCCCGACGGCCCGCTGGCGAAAGCGACCGACTGGCTGACCGTCGTGCGCGATGGCAAGACGTATCGCCGCGAAAC
Organism: Limnoglobus sp.; assembly: GCA_043726085.1. Taxonomy (GTDB): domain Bacteria; phylum Planctomycetota; class Planctomycetia; order Gemmatales; family Gemmataceae; genus Limnoglobus. The sequence continues at coordinate 1,905 of JAYSKW010000795.1, read as the reverse complement.
GAACACGATGCCGCAGTGGGCGGGTTCGTGCTGGTACTTCCTGCGCTATATCGACCCGCACAACGCGAACGCCTTCGCCGACCCCGCAAAGCTAAAGGAATGGCTGCCCGTCGACCTGTACATCGGCGGCGCGGAACATGCGGTGCTGCACCTGCTCTACTCGCGATTTTGGCACAAAGTGCTGTACGATCGCGGCTACGTCCACTGCCCAGAACCGTTCAAACGACTCGTAAACCAAGGGATGATTCTCGGGGAAGCCGAGTACCACATCACAGCCGAGGTCCACGATGCGAACCGAACGAAGATCGAGGAATTGGGCTTGTTTGGGCTACTTCGCAAGGCAGACGACGAGAAAAAGAAGGATACCTTCGTACTCAAGGCGAAGGCGAACGATTCTGGAAATCCGATAAATTTGCCCGATGAAATGGTCGAGAAAGTGAAAGGCAAGACGCAACTGCGGGGTACGGGAATCGAGATGATGCCGAAAGCAGAAAAGATGTCGAAGGCACGCGGCAACGTCGTCAACCCCGACGACGTCGTGAAGGAGTACGGGGCCGACAGTTTGCGATTGTTCGAGATGTTCATGGGGCCGCTCGAAGCGGTGAAGCCGTGGAGCACGAACGGCGTCGAGGGCGTGTATCGCTTCCTCGGTCGCGTCTGGCGAATGATGATCGACGATGCCGCCGAAACGCCGAAGTTGCACGCGAATGTTCGCGACGTGCCACCCGATGCCGAGACGCTTCGCATCTTGCTTCGCACGATTCAGAAAGTGACCGAAGACACCGACGCACAGAAATTCAACACCGCGATCTCCACGATGATGGAGTTCGTCAATCACACGACGAAACTCGAATCGCGGCCGTTGTCCGTGCTGTCGCCGTTCGTGTTGTTGTTGGCCCCGTACGCGCCGCACATTGCGGAGGAACTCTGGGCGGCGCTCGGCCACACCACGACGCTCGCATACGAGCCGTGGCCGCAATTCGACCTGGCGCTCACCAAGTCCAGCACGATCGAAATCCCCGTGCAAGTGAACGGCAAAATGAAGGTGATTTTAACCGTGCCGCACGACATCGACGCCGCCACGCTGGAAGCCGTCGCCAAAGCCGACCCGAAGATCGTCGAAGCGATCGCCGGGAAAACGATCCGGAAAGTGATCGCAAAACCGCCACAAATGCTGAACCTAGTCGTGGGGTGAAAGCCCGCGGCCGGCCGTGGGCTTTGGGTTATTTTCGCAACCCGATCCGACCCTCAATCGTTGCCGGTGGAAAACGCAGGCTAAAGACCCAGCGGCGTAACCGTTCACGGGATCGATTACATTTCCAACAATCCAGAGGCCGTAGGTCGTGGTCGAAGAGGCTTTGCGATGAGGCCCGACAGAATATCCGCGACATAAACCCTGAAGGTTTGGAATCCTCGCGTGAATGCACTGTCGGGCCTCTCAAAGCTTCGACCCGACCTACAATACTAACTGGTTCTCAGCAAAACGAAATACCCCGTGAATGTTACCAACGCTAGAGGATTACGTTGATGGTCGCGACAAATCCGCTCGGATGAGTCATCGGCTCGATTCATCGTTCGAGAATGCCATCAGGTACGTTAAGATCGCCATGCACAATAATATATGTTCCTGATAGTGTCTTGATAAGTATAATATACTTATCATACTCGTTAAACTCGACCGTTCTGCTAGCAATACAGGATCTAGAACACACAACAATCGAATTCATTTTAAAACGAGAATTGCCATTTTCTATCAGCGATTCCGAGCTTGTCATCGGTACGGGCTTTTGACTCAATCGGATGATATGTAACCGTTCACGGGGTATTCTGTTTTTCTGAGAACCCACTGGTATTGTAGGTCGGGTCGAAGCTTTGAGAGGCCCGACAGTGCATTCACGCGACGAT
>JAYSKW010000794.1:0-10578 GCA_043726085.1 Limnoglobus sp. | reverse complement strand
CATGTGATACTTCACGTCGCCATCGCCACCCTCACTCGCGTCGGCGACGTAGCGATCTTGGAACTCGTTGAAGATCTCCTCGAATGGCTTCCGCAACACGTTCGCGAGCACGTTCAACCGCCCGCGGTGTGCCATGCCGATAACGAGTTCCTTCACGCCCATCGACGGCGACTTGTCGACGATCGCATCGAGAATCGGCATCAGCGTCTCGCCGCCCTCCAGCGAGAATCGCTTCTGCCCGACGAACTTCGTGTGCAAATATTTCTCGAAGAGTTCCGCATAATGCAGCGTCATCAGCGTGCGGATTTTTTGCCGTTTCGGTAGGTTCGGCCGATTGCGTCGCGGCTCCATTCGGCTAGCCAGCCAGGTGCGTGCCGAGATGTCTTGAATGTGCATGTACTCGACGCCGATCGTGCGGCAGTAAGTTTCCTTCAACGTTTCGTAGACGAACTTCAGCGGCTTCAGCCCGTCCATGCCGAAGTACATCGAGGCATCGACCGTCTGTTCGAGGTCGGATTCCGAGAGGTGAAAGCGGTCGAGGCTAATCAGCCACGGGATCTGCGTCGGAGCCGGGTGCAATGGGTCCAGGTACGCGGCGAGGTGGCCGAGATCGCGATACGAGGTGATGAGCCGAACCGCACCGGTTTGCAACCGCGTTTCGACGCTGGTTATCGACCCCGTCGTCGCGGTCTGTTGAGTTGGGGTTTTGCCCGCAAACTCCATCCCCGCGAAGAACGCTTGCCACGTCGGATCGACGCTCGCCGGGTCCGCCTGCCACTGCTTGTACGTGCTCTCAACGAGGTCTCGATTGTAATGATTCGCGAAAGTGTCCCGAGTCATCGATTCGCTCCGGGGCTACGCACGCAGCCGGGTGGTAAACGTCGTCCGTACGAATATCCATAGTCTACGCACGGACCCCGACAAGGAACGTTCGCCGACGGTCAAATTGTCGCCGTCGATTTCCGCACTCGCATGGCAACCACAAAAAACACGGCGCAAAGCCCGAGCATCGCGTAGCCGATGACCTCGAAGGCGCGGCTCGTGCCGCCGGTATTGACGAGTGGCCGTACCAGGATCGGCGAGACAAACTGACCCACGAAGATCGCGCTCATCATGCCGCCAGTCAGGCGGCCACGGAACCGGTTCGGCGAGATTCGCATCATCCACGTGCTGAGCGTGGGAATCATCAACCCAGAGCCGAAGCCGGAGACGATCAGCCCGAGCCAGGTCATGATTTCGATGTTTGCCGTGCCGATGATGACGTGCCCGCAACCGACGAGCGCGTAGAGGATGACGAGTATCCACGGGGCGGCGATTCGCTTTGCAATTCGACCGTAAAAGAGCGACGTGACGACCCCGGCGAGCGTGATTGCGGCGATGGCGAAACTGCTCTTCGTCGGCTCGGCCCCGTACAGCGATTTCATGTGGAACGGCACTTGCACCGGCCCGAGGTAGAACGCGACCATCGCCGAAAGCCCCACGAAATACAGCATGAGAACCGTCGGCCAGGGGATCGGCAGCGGTTCGTCGGTAGTGCGACCGGGGATGCGATCGGTGGTGATGCGCGGCGGTTCCGGGAGGGACAACCACGCCGCATAAAGGAGCGGCAGTGCGGCGACGTAGACCGCGAATGGCGCGTGCCAATTCAGTGTCGCGAGTTGACCGCCGAGCGGCAAGAACAGCACGCCACCGAGGCCCATGAACGACGCTTGCAGCCCGAGAAACCGCGCGCGTTCGGCACCGGCGAAGTAATCGCTGATGAGCGTCGTACTCGTCGTCATCATTAGCGCGATGGCCACGCCGAGGCCGAGACGCCCTGCGAGGATCGGGTACGGGTCGCTGAGGTACAGTCCGGTCGTGCCCGCCAACGCGTACAACCCGAGGCCGATGAGCATCAAGCGCCGCCGACCGAAACGATCCACCAACACCCCCGATAGCGGCGCGAACATTGCAATCGCCAGCGCCGGGATCGCGAGCACGAGTTTCGCGAGCAGATCGCTATCGGGAAATGCGGCAAACGCGGCTTCGATTTGCGGCAAGGCTGGTGCCACGATCGCGCCCGCCATCACGGTCATCATGCTGATCGTCATCAGCGTCGCACGGGCTTCGAGTGTCGGCGGTGGCGGCGTAGGTTTCCCATTGTTGTTCGTGCCGCCCATTCTGTGTCGTCTCCCGATGATCGCGTCTCCGTACCGGGCGCATTTTCGGATTCTCGGAGGCGTTTGACCACACGACGTTCCGCCGCGTTGAACTTGCTGTAGAATTGCATTTGGAGACCGATACGTTTCCACTGTGAAAGTTTGGCGATACTCGGTCTGCGTTCAAGGAACTTCGCCATGCCGCTTCTCGATCATTTCCACCCGCCCCTGGCCGGACGGCGACACTGGGAGTCGTTCCATACGTGTTGGGCGTCGTGCCTCGCCGATGCCTTGAACCGAATTTTACCCGCAGATTACTTCGCCGAAGCGCAGGTTCACGCTTGGCCAAGGATCGAAGTCGATGTGGCGACGTGGAATGACTTTCCGTCTACCGGTGGTACGGCGACTCTCCAGCGAACGACACCTGTACTTGCTCCGGCCGACTTGACGTTACCTGCAACATTCCCGGCGGAGTTCGGTGTCAACGTCTTTGAAACGTCTGGTGGGCCGACGCTCGTGGCGGCCATCGAACTCGTTTCGCCTGGGAATAAAGATCGCGACGAATCTCGCAGGGCCTTCGCCGCTAAGTGTGCGACTTATCTTCAGCGGGCCATCGGCTTGATCGTCGTCGATGCGGTCACCAACCGTTCCTCGCGACCGTTCATCGAACTGATGGCGCTCGTCTATCCGAATCAGCCCGTGCCTGTGTTGGAGCCATTAACGGCGGTTTCGTATCGTCCGGTGCGAGTCGATGGAAACGATTCGTTGGAAATCCGCTATCGCTCGCTGATCGTCGGTCGAGAGTTGCCCGTATTGCCGCTCGCGTTAGGCGGCCTCGGGCACGTGACGGTTGACTTGGAAGCCACCTACGAAGATGCGCGCGAACGAAGTCGGCTGTGAATCTCATCTCACTTCATCATCAACAGAATCCCGACCACGCCGGCCGCGATGGCGGTGGCGATCATCACCCAGGGTAACCACTTCGGCATTTCTCGCGATGTCTCGGGTGCGGGCTTGGGTTTTGCGGGGCGTTCGCGCGGGACGCGCTTCGGTGGCGGATTCTCGGAGGTGACGGGGATGGTGGCGGGTGGTCGGGACCGACGCGACGGGGGCGGGTTCGGCACGGTTTGGCGGGCGCTCAGGGTGTCGCGCGATTCGGCACTCGAACGGGTGGCGCTCGGCACGTTGTTCGCGGCAACCGATGCGGGATCGACGACCAACACCCGGAACTCGGGAATCGCCCGCACCGACTCGAACGGGCCAGCCTTGGTTCGGCAGACCACAATCGCGTTCGGATCGCCCAACGTACCCGCTTTCAGGTTCTCCTGAATCCGCTCCGTCGTGCCCTTCACCGTCTTTTGTTGGCCGTCAGGCGTCTTGTAAACGAGGTACCAAATGTCCGCAACCGGCGCGCTTTCCGGCATCGGGATCAACGTCGGTGTGGAGTTCTGCAACCGATTCATCGTATGCGATGTGTCGGCGCGGTTCTTCCACGTTTGACCGGTAAGATCTTCGATGAACTCGCGGCAACTCGCGGGTCGTGCGGCGGGGTCGGCACTCATCGCTCGCAAGATCGCACGGTTGACGCGGTCGCCGAGCTTCGGGCTGACTTGTTTTGGCGGCGGGAAATCGTTCTTGATCTTCTTCATCCAGCAATCGAGCGGGCTGGTTTTCGTGAACGGCACTTCGCCTGTAACCATCATGTACAGCGTCGCGCCGAGGCTGTAAATATCGCAACGCACGTCGGCATTCTTCGCGTTGCGGAACTGCTCCGGGGCCATGAAGTGCGGGGTGCCGAGGCCGCGCCCCGTTTTCGTCAGGTTCAATTCGCCTTCGACGTCTTTCACCAGCCCCATGTCGGTCAGTTTCGCGACGCCATCGAGCGTGACGAGGATGTTGTCCGGCTTCACGTCGCGGTGAATCAAGCCTTGTTTGTGTGCGCGGTGCAGGCCATCGCAGACTTGACTGATGATGTGAATCGCGGCCGCTTCGGCGATGGCCCCCGTCCGTTCGACGCGCTGGCCGAGCGATTCGCCATCGACGAATTCCATCACCAGGAACGGCGAAGCGCCGGTGCCGCAGTATTCGATCGCTTTGACGATGTTCGGATGGTCGAGGAGGCTGGCGGCCCGGAATTCTTGCTCGAAGCGCTTCAACAGAACCGGGTTCTTGGCCGTTTCCGAAGGGACGATCTTAATCGCAACGATGTCGCCCGTAATCACGCTGCGCGCTTTGTAGACGGCACCCATACCACCCTCGGCAATCTTTGCCAAAAGGTCGTAGTTGCCGACTTGTCGCGGTTGTGTAGAGGTGTCCGATGCCATGGGCGTACGATGGCTCTAACCGGTGAAGGTTGTAGGTGGGCGTGGGTGCTCGCACGATCCTCTAGCATGGTTATAGTTCACGACTGGCGTTTTCGTGCACGGAATATTGCGAAAGTTGCACCCGGTACCCACGAGGGGGTGCCTCTGCATATGATAAAATTGCGCCAACGAACTCCGGACGCGACGGTTAAACCTGTCACGCGGCCTTGCTTGGATATTCGTCGCGACCAGTCATGACAACGTTTCCGGTCGCGCCTGCGCGAATTGCGGAACTCGCGCGGCTTACCGCACCAAATTCCTTGTCAAGGTCGTCGCCATCCGTCACAATCAGAAAATCGCGGAATTTCTGGGCGACGATCCGGCTCGTGTCTCGTAGCCGAACTGCGAAGGAGCAGCCAGTCATGTCGATGCTGGGAAAGATTATGTTGGTCGTGAACCTCCTCGCTGCCGGGGGGCTGTTCTACTTCGCCACGCAAGACTGGGCGAAACGCCAGGAAACCAACGGCACCGTGCTGCGCTATCGCCTGACGATCGATGGGATGCCCGTCGATCCCGCGACGACCTCGGGCGAGTCGGACCCCGATGCGATCCGCATCTCGGTGACGACGCCGGCGGGCCACACGACCGAAACAGTAACGAAGAAATTGCTCGATGCGCACTTCAAAGATGCCGCAAGTGGCACGTTCGGCGGTAGCGGTGCGGTGGCTTCGCAGATCGCGGAAGTGAAGACGGTTCAAGATAAAATCACCACGGAACTCGATACGAAGCCGAACGAACAAGCGAAAGTGGCGTTCTTGTGCGGGAGTGTCGATAGTAAGCTGACATTCGTGCCGGGGCTGCTGATGAAGCTCGCGGAGTCGTTCGAGGAACGGGCCGCGATCCGTCGCCTGGCGTTCGGTACGGCGGCCCAGATGCCTGCGAATCGCGAACTGGCGACGGCGCGATTCAAGCGGAAATTCGAGGCGGTGCTGAAAGCCCCAGATCCGAAGTCGCTGGATGCCGAAGCGACGCGGGTGAAGGAACTCAAGGAAAAGATCCTCGCCGCCCCCGACGATGCCGCCGCGAAAGCCGAACTCGCTGCGATTTCCGCAGAAGGTTCGCCGGCATACACTCGCGATGATTCGGATCGCCGCCGACGCATCGCGAAGTTACTGATGCTCGTCGATCCCCTCGCCGGTTGGCAGAAGCGCGTCGCGATCGTCGTGGGGTTGCAACAATATCTGACGGCGATCATCGACCAAACCGGCCGCCTCGAAGAAATGACTCGGCGTGCCGAACGGTCGTTTGAAATCGATCAGAATGCATTCGACGAAGATTACGAGTTGCTGAAACGGCTCGCATTGGCCCGCGATCAACGGGTGTTGCAACAAGAACGCGTCAACTCCGGTTACACGGCCCAATTGACCGCCGATATCGACATCGAAGCGAAGCGGATGGTGCAGTTGAACGCGATGAAGGATGAGATTGCCGCACTCACCAGCGAGATTAATGCCGACCTGAAACTTCAGGCGGACGTCGAGAAGGCACTGTTCGACGTGCAGAAGAAAGTCGGTGACACCCTACGCGGGAATTTGAATCTGGAGAAGGATCTCGGCAACGCCGAAGGTAAGTAGTTCATCACACGGCGAGGTTAGGGAGCGACGACCATGACTGGCTTCGGTAAATTGCTCGTGTTCGCGAACTTGTTCGTCAGCGTGGCGTTGTTCGCCTGGGCGTTCTCGCTCTACGCCAATCGCATCGATTACCACGATCGCGAAGTCGGCGAAGGCGATGGTAAGATCAAGATCGAAGGCCAACTCACGCTCCTCGGCAACGAGGTCAAACGATTGTCGGACGCGATCAAAGGTTCGCAGGGCGTGTATGCACGATCCGCCGAACTATTGCGATTCCAAGAGCAAACCCGCGACTACCGCAAAAGTGTGCTGACGACGTGGCTCGATGAAGTGAAGAAGGAAAACGACCCGAACGCGATGTTCCGCATCATTCCTCGGCTGCCGAGTGGCCTCGCCAATATCGACGCACCGAATCCACTGCCGCCGTTTCTTAGCCTGAACAACAAGCCACTCGGTGGACTCGGTGCGCTCAATCGCCAACTCGATAAGCTCGTCAAAGATGAAACCGAGAGCATCAACAAGATCAAGATTTCGCGAGAGAAGACGTTCGACTTCGAGAACCAGATTCTCGTCGAGCGGAAGTCCGGCTTGCAACTCGAAGTGACGAAGCTGAAAGTGATTCGCGATAACTTAAAAGACGAAAAAGCGTTCGTGGCCGACGCGCAGATCAACTGGGAAGAACAACTGCGGACGCTCGACCTGCGTAAGAACCAACTGCAAATCCGCATCGACGAACTGAAGTCGCGCGTAGGTGCGGGCAAGTAACTGTAAGATGTGTGAGACATTACCCGAGGGTGTGACGGCGAACCGTTCCGGTTCCCGTAAGAGGAGACGACGATGACCGCTCTTGGCAAAATTCTCGTGTTCTTCGTGCTGATTCTCAGCGTCGTCTGGAACGCGCTGGTCGTGAATTCGTACGTCACGCGGACGAACTACAAAACCGAACTCGAGAAGGAGCAAAAGCTCCGCGCCGAGGCCGCCAACTCCGCGAACTACGAGCGGAAGCGAGCCGACGAAACGAAGGCCGCCTCCGATGCGGTGATCGCCCAAAGCGAATCGGCGATTCGCCAATTACGCGGCCAAATCGCTACGTTGACGGCCAACGCCGACAAGGCCAACGCCGACGTCGCTGCCATTCAAGAACAAAAGGAAAAGGCGAACATCGAGAATCAGGCGACGCTGAACAACAACCTCAAAACGCAACTCAATCAGATCGAGTTGCTCCGCGAAGGCATTAACCGCCTGGATAAGTTGCTCAACGATGCGGTGATCGCGGAACAAAAGGCGAAGAATGATGCGCTTCAGGCGAAGATCAACGAAACGGCCGCACTCAACCGCTCCGACGACCTCGAAAAGAAGCTGCTGGCCGCGAACGATAGTTTGAACAACAGCAAGAACGGCCAACTCGGTGGCCTGGGTACCGCCCGCATTCCCACGACCGACCCGGGCTTCCAGGCGCACGTGATCAGCGTCTCCGGCGACCTCGTCGAGATCTCGCTCGGCACAAACGCGAAGCTCCAGAAGGGGGCCGTGCTCCAAGTGTGGCGCTACACGCCGAAGGCGAAGTTCGTCGGCACGCTGACGATTTCTTCGGTCGATCCGTTCCGCGCCACGGGTAAGTTCACCCCGCTCGCATCGGCCGCCTCGAAGCCGACTGCCGAGGATCTGCCGATGAAAGACGACATCGTCGGCGTGTTGAAGTAGGCCACCTCGAAACACCCGCACGCGGAGGCTGACATGGCGAAGAAAACGAAGAAAGTCGTCGATAAAGACGATGCGGACGACAGCGAAAAGACACCGAGCACCGCCCCACGTAGCACGTCGTTCGTGGGGATGTTGATTCTCTCGTCGCTCGCGCTGATCGGCTCCGCCGTCTTTCTGTACCTCGATCACGACGAACTGGCGAGCGCGAAAAAGGTCGATCCACCGAGCGTGGTGTTGTCCGATGCAGGGTTGAATATCCCGTCGGCGATTCCAGCACCCGTTGGCGGCGCGAAGTAACCCTTAAGGAGCGATCTCATGGCAACCGAAACGACCACGCGCCCGCCGATCTCCGAAGGTTACACGGGGATGCTGTTGCTGACCCTCTTGGCGATGGTCACCGGCATCGGCCTGCTCGTGTTGGAAGCGACCGAATACGACTGGGAACAGAAGCCGAAGAGCGCGGCTGCGATTGCGTTACCCGGCGCGGTAGGGAAATCGCCCGGCATCGCTTCAGCGGAAGTACCCGCCCCCGCCGTTGCGAAACAAGACGAGCCGAAGCCGGAGGCCAAGCCCGAAGTCGCAGTAAAGTCGGCGGCACCCGTCGTGGTACCCGCGCCCGTCGTTGCGGCCATTCCCCCCGTCACGGGACCAACGCCCTCGCCACTGTTGACTCCGCAACCCAACCCCGCGGTGCCCGCAACGACCCCCGCCCCGAAACCCGCCGCGCCGATGGCACCCGCCGTGCCAACGCCGTCGCCGCTCATACTGCCATTCGGTAGGTAGACTTCCCGCGGCTGAAACTGACAGTTTCTACGATCGTGAGAATCTCTTATTCTGGTACCCGCAGGTCTTTAGCCTGCGTTTGCCACCGTCAACGACTGAGGGTCGTGTTGAGTCTGCGAAACACGACGGTTCGTGCGCCCGGAATGTGCGTTGTGGCGGATTACGTCGCGTCTCGAAGACTCGCCACGACTGGTTTTCGAGGGTATTTGCCCCCGCGCAGGCTAAAGACCTGCGGCTACCAGAATACGATAAGACTTGATACGTCTTGCCATCTGACAAAATACCCGTTTCTGCCTCGTGGGGTTTTAAGTAGTGGTTAGTATCGAGTGATGAGTATAAAGTAATGTGGTGGGTCGGATTGACTCGCTACTCATCACTGCTACGACCACGGACGGACGAGATGCCCCCTGAGACCGCGACGGCTGCACCGGTAGTTTGGACCATTCGCGCACTTCTCGCTTGGACGACTGATTTTCTGGCAAAAAAGGGCATCGACTCGCCGAGACTCGATGCCGAACTGTTGCTCGCACACGTCCTGAAATGCAATCGCATCGACCTCATCGTTCGCTACATCGAAGAACCGACCGCTACGGAGCGGACCGGTTTTCGCGAACTCGTAATGAAGCGGGCCGAACGCTGGCCGACGGCTTACCTGATCGGCAAACGCGAATTCTACTTGCTCTCGTTTGAAGTGACGCCCGCCGTACTCGTGCCGCGCCCCGATACGGAAACGCTGGTGCTGAAGGCAATGGATCTGCTGAAAGGCATCCCGCAGCCGAAGGTTCTCGAACTCGGCACCGGCTCGGGCTGCATCGCGGTCAGCCTCGCGCACATGTGCAAAATCGCGAACGTAACGGCCGTCGATATTTCACCCGATGCCCTCGATGTCGCCAAACGCAACGCAGTCAAACACGCCGTTGCCGACCGCATCGCGTTCCTATTGGGCGATTGGTACGCACCGGTACCTTCGAGTGAAATGTTCGACCTGATCGTCAGTAATCCGCCGTACATTCCACCTGCGGAACTCGCCGAACTCGCACCGGAAGTGCGCGATCACGAACCGCGCTTAGCGCTCGATGGCGGCCCCGATGGCCTCGCGTTCTACCGCCGTCTGACGATGGGCCTACCCGCATACTTGAAGCCCGGCGGCACGATTGCCGTCGAGATCGGTTCGACGCAAGAACACCACGTGAGTGCGATCTTTGCCAACACGCCCGGCCTGGCAAACATCCAGCTATTCAAAGACATGGCCGGTCGGCCCCGCGTCGTGACCGCGACATTTACGGCGTGAACCGGCGACCCTGTTTCGGGCGCAGCTTCCGAAAGTCGTGGTTGCGGTACACCGTCAGGATCCGGTCGTCGTCGGTGGCGCACACGACTTGCACGCCTTCAAATTCTTCCAAGTGAACGTGATCTTTCTCCAGTGCTTCGGCCACTTCGTTTCGGCCAATCGCGTAGATGATGGCCCCACGGGTGTAAACGATCCGCCCGTAATTCAGCACCATTTCCACGGCTTCGGATGGAATGCCCCGGTTGCCCATACGGCTTTCCGCGTGGCGGCTGAGCGGAGTCCCAGGTTGCGGTAGACGCGGTCGCATGTTCAGGCCCTCTGTGAAGGAAGGGACGCAGGAACGACACATCGCGGATCGAAAAGGAGAGAGTAAAGCGTGATGTACTTGAATTCTACACACGAACACCCCCCTCGTGTCAAAGCCGAAATGTGAGAACGACGAGAGAATGGGCAAAATGTCGGTCCAGTGTGGCGATTCTCCCACATCGTAACGATTGCAGCAATTGCGAACGCACTGCCTTCACACCGGGAGTTTACTGGTTGTACCCGACAGTGTGGTGATCGATCCAGACGCCTGGACGATAGCCCCTCGAGAATTCGCCAACTCCGCTGCTCTGGAAACCAACTACGGGTGTGCGTCGCGATTGTTGGTGGCAAATTTGTTCACTTCGGCGTAGTTTTGACTGCGGAGAGGAAATTCCCCCTTTAGGTAGGAACCCGTCATG
>JAYSKW010000793.1:0-1837 GCA_043726085.1 Limnoglobus sp. | reverse complement strand
GGCCTGAAGCCGCGACGACATCGTCACCGCATCGTCGTCGGCGTTGAGGGCGTCCACCAGTGTGGCTTTAACCTTCGTGAAAATCTCATCTTGCGTCATGTCTACCTCATCCAGTCACTGCGCCGAGGCTGAGGCCGCCATCGACGGTGATGATTTGTCCGGTGATATACGATGCACCAGGTCCGGCCAAAAACACCACGACGTTCGCGATGTCTTCCGGTTTGCCCAACCGCCGCACCGGCACCAATTTCTTGGCAATAAAATCGCCCGCTTTCGACCGCACCGCTTCGCTCATGTCCGTTTCGATGAAACCCGGCGCGACCGCGTTCACGGTCACGTTGCGGCTACCCAACTCCGTCGCCAAGGCCCGGGTGAACGAATTCACCGCGCCTTTGCTCGCCGCGTAGTTCGTCTGGCCCGCATTCACATGCTCGGCCGCCACGCTCGACACGTTGATAATCCGGCCATAACGCTGCTTCAACGCCATCTGCGACGACACCGCGCGGCAGAAGTGGTACGTCCCGTCGAGGTTCGTCGACAGCACCGTCTTCCACGCATCGAGTTCCATCCGCAACAGTAAGCCGTCGCGAATGACGCCCGCGTTATTGACAAGAATATCGATGCGGCCCCAATCTGCCAGAACCCCTTCGACGGTCTTCTCGCCAGAAGCCGGGTCCGAGACATCGGCCTGCCAGGCTTTCGCCACCCCACCGGCGGCGGTGACTTCCTGTTCGAGCTGCTCGGCTGCCTGTTGGCTGCCCTTGTACACGAACGCAACCTTCGCGCCTTCCCGAACTAGCGCCAGCACGATCGCCTTGCCAATTCCGCGGCTGCCACCCGTCACGAGTGCCACTTGGTCCTTCAGTTGCAACGCAGTCACTCCCGGTGTTGATTTCGTCGTGCCAGTCTTTTTAAGCTATTTCTTCGGGCGGAGTTCGCCGGTGAGTAACGCCCACCGTTCCCGCCAGTGTTTCATCAATCGGTCGTCGGCGGCTTCTCCAGCGGCCCCGCGATCCGATAGCCGATACCCGCCGAGCGTAAACTGTGCCGACACCGTGGTTTCCCCCGCGTCGTTGATGCCCTTACCTTTGAGTACCGCCGTGCCGCCTTCGACTTTCATCATCTCAACGGTGATGTCCATCCGTCGGCCAGGCAGCATGAAATTCCCATACTTTACGTTACGGACTTCGCGCAACGCAATTACCGGATCGCGGTAATCGTTCGTGGCTCGCCACAACCACGCCCCAGCTTCGACCAGCGATTCCAGCATCAGTACGCCGGGCATCACCGGAAACCGCGGAAAGTGATCCGCGAGATATTCCTCACCCTGGGTAAGGAACTTCGAGCCGCGTAGCGACTTGCCGGGTATCCATTCGTCGATCCGGTCGATTAACTGAAACCGCATCGGTATACGCCCTACATCCTGCCCATCCGTCGATGCGTTCGCCTCAGACGCATCGCGAAATTTTAGATACTGTACGAATTCCCGGCAACTCCGCCCATCGACGCTCCCCCGCAACGACCTTATCATCGACCGTTGCAGTTCGCCTACTTGTCACATCCTGATAAAATGTACTCTCGGTCGCAACCGTTTCCGTCGGAAATCTCGACTCAAATCCGCGCCGCCGTTCGCTTTAGCGCGTCTGGGTAGTCTGCACCAATTTCGCAGGCGCGCATCGCTTGAAACTCGCATGCCCATTTGTCGGTAGGAATCCTCAACACAACAACACGGGGTTCGCCATGTTTCGCACGATCTTCCTACTCGCATTGATGTTCATCGGGCAAGTCCAAGCGGCGGAGCCGGTTTCGGAACGGGATGTCGTGTTTGCCAGCCCGG
>JAYSKW010000792.1:0-1266 GCA_043726085.1 Limnoglobus sp. | reverse complement strand
CGAAATTCTACGCTACGTCCCGCGGTTTCGCGACAAAGTCTTCGTGATCGCCATCGACGGCGCAGTAGTCGAAGACGATAACTTCCCGAACATCTTGCTTGATATCGCGCTGTTACGCAGCCTGAGCGTGCGAGTCGCACTCGTCCACGGTGCGGCGCATCAGATTCAACGCTACGCAAAGCAACTGAATATCACGCCATCGGATACCGACGGAACGGGCGTAACGGACACGGAAACGTTACAAATCGCGATCACTTCGGCGAACCGCGTCACGCACGAAATTCTCGAAGGATTGTGCGCGAACGATCTGCGCGGGGCCTGCCCGAATGCGCTCGTCGCGCACCCGGCTGGCATTCTCGGCGGCGTCGATCACCGGTTCACGGGGCGCGTCGAGCGGGTCGATTCCGGCTTGCTCCACAGCCTTCTCGAACACGACATCGTTCCCGTCATCCCGCCGCTCGGTTGCGATGGCCTCGGCCATTCGTATCGCCTGAACTCCGATGCGGTGGCGGTGGAAATTGCGAAAACGTTGCGGGCGGTGAAACTGATTTACCTAACGACGGAAGGCGGCATTCGTGGGCCGAAAGGCGTCATTCGGCAGATGACCGTCGAGGAAGCCGATGCATATTTGAAGAAGTCGAAGTCGGAATTGTCATCTGGCGCAATCACGAAAATGACGTACGCGATCCGTGCGGGCAAGGAAGGGATCGAGCGAATCCACATCATCGACGGTCGGGAAGAAGCGGGGTTGCTGAGCGAGGTGTTTTCCAACGAGGGCATCGGCACACTGATTTACACGAACGAGTATCAAGCGATCCGGCCCGCACAGAAGAAAGACGTGCGGGCCGTTTACGCTCTGATACAGCAAGGCATTCAGGCGGCCGAACTCGTGAAGCGAACGCGCAGCGATATCGAACGGCAGATCGGCGATTACTTCGTGTTCGAGGTCGACCGGAACCCCGTCGCGTGTGCGGCCCTGCACACGTACCCCGAAGTCGGCAAAGCCGAACTCGCCTCCGTTTACGTCGATAATCGATACGAAAATAAAGGCATCGGCGGGAAGCTCATCGCGTTCATCGAGAACACGGCCCGTGCGAAAGGGTTCGCGGAACTGTTTTGTCTCTCCACGCAGGCGATCAATTACTTCATTCAAAAGGGCGGTTTTCGGCTCGGCACACCCGACGACCTGCCACCCACCCGTCGCGAGTTGTACGACCGGAACAACCGCCGTTCGCAAGTCCTTGTGAAAAAACTAGCAGTTTCGAG
>JAYSKW010000791.1:0-3755 GCA_043726085.1 Limnoglobus sp. | reverse complement strand
GCCGACGAGTTTCTCGGCTTCGCAATGGTGATGCTGACGAACGAGTTCTGGCGCGATCAAGTCGCTGCGATCCCGTTTAACCGCCGGTTGATGCTGTTGCCACATTGCCTGAAAAATGCCGAAGGCTGCCCGGCAGACTACGACGAATTCGGCCTCGACTGCGAGAAGTGCGGAGCCTGTTCGGTTGCGGACTTCAAGGGCAAGGCGGAGGAACTCGGGTACAAAGTGCTCGTTTCCGAAGGTACGCCGATCGTGCTGAAGATTATCGTCTCCGGGCACGTCGATGCCATTGTCGGCGTGGCGTGCCTGAACGTGCTCGAGAAGGCATTCGACAAGATTCTCCTTGCGGGCATCCCCTGCGTCGCCACGCCGTTGCTTTCGAGTAACTGCAAGAACACATCGGTCGATCAGGACTGGGTTTTCGACATGATCGGGTTGCAGACCGCACCCGTTGCGAAGAAAACGAAGACGTACGTTCACCTGATGCGTGCGTCGAATGCGATCTTTGAAGATGCCGAACTGACGCGGTTGGCACCGAAACAACGCCACGCCTCGGCGGCGAACGATCCGCTGCGTCGCCACGAGGAGATCGCCTACGATTTCCTGTCGCGCGGCGGAAAGCGTTCGCGGCCATTCATCACGCTCGCGGCCTACGACGCGCTCACGGGTGGCAAAGCGACGGAATCCGATACGGGCTGGGAGCTATCCGATTCAGTGAAGCGGGCGGCGCTTGCGATTGAGACGTTCCACAAGGCGAGCCTCGTTCACGACGACATCGAAGACGACGATGCCTACCGCTACGGCGAAGAAACGCTCCACCGCGTCCACGGCGTCGGCACGGCAATCAACCTCGGCGATTACCTCATCGGCATGGGTTACCGGCTCGTCAGCCGCGACCGCAAAATTCTCGGTGCCGAAACCGCGGCGGATATTCTCGACAAACTCGCCGATGCGCACATGAAGTTGTCCGAAGGCCAAGGGGCTGAACTATTGTGGCGCGACGCGAACGAGAAGGTGCTGTCGCCGATGGACGCGCTGAAGATTTACGCGCTCAAAACATCGCCCGCATTCGAGGCGGCACTGTATAGCGGCGTGCGGCTGGCCGGGTCGGCGGAGCCGTACGAGAAGGTGATCGTCGAGTTTTCGCGGAACATCGGCGTCGCGTTTCAGATTTTGAACGACCTCAAAGACTGGACCGGCGACGAGGATAACAAGCTCGTCGGCGGGCAGGATGTGCTTTCCTCGCGGCCAACGTTGCTGTTCGCGCTGGCACTCGATGCGTCAACGGCATCGGAGAAAGCAGAGATTCTCCGGCTGGCGGCACGTGAAACGGGCAAGTCCGCCGAGGAGATCGTCGAGCGCGTTCGCGGCATTTACTTCCGTGCGAACGTCTTCCAGAAGGCCGATAAGCTCGTCGATAAGTTCCGCGCGAAGTGCGAAGCGATTGCCGACGAAGTCGAACCGGTGGCATTCCGCGAACTGCTGTATTATCTCGTCGACACGGTCCTCGAGAAGATGGCACTCCCCGCCGAACCGATCACCACGACGTTTCACGTACCTCTCGGATTGCCCCGCCAGCAACTCGCCCTGGCGGGTAGCTGAAAGCATCCGCGTTGCGGGCGGTATGCTATCGTGTGTCGATGTGATATTTGTTCCGAACGGGCGGAGCAGTCGTGGAATTGATCCCAGACTTTCAGGCGTTGTACGGGCTGTTCGCGGATGCCAAAAACATCCCGAAAGCGGTGACGGTTACGCCCGAGCAAGTACCCGAACCGTATCGCGGGTTGCTCGTGCATTCGCATCATATGACGGTAACGGTCGAGCAATTTTATGCGAGTCCCGTCAACGTGAAAGTGCTCGAAACGCGGCTCGATGGCAACGAGTATTCGCGGCAAATCTTACTCACGCTCAGCGACACCGGTCGCGTCGTGCAGTTCGGTATCGTGCGAATGGACCTCGATTTATTGTCGCCGACGGTGCGGGAACAAATCGTCGAAGGGCGAACGCCACTCGGCCGGGTACTCATTCAAAATGATGTACTGCGAAAAGTCGAACCGATGAGCTACGTCCGCGTGCGAACCAACGCGACGATGAACGCGTGGTTTGCGGAGACGGAAGCGGTCGATACTTACGGCCGCCTCGGTGTCATTCACACCGATGGGAAGCCGGCGATTGAGGTGCTGGAGATTCTCGCTCGCCCCGATTTCACGTCACTATCTCGGAATTGGACGACTCGTTCGCCAAGATAATTCCGAGCAATTTGAGCTTCTCTTCGAGCGGTTTCAGGAACGTCGGCGACACCGCAAACGACGTCGGCCCGAGTCGCTCGATCGTGAGCCTGCGCGTCTCGGGCCATTGCTCGATGCCATCGGCGATCTCGCTCGCTGCGACTTGTAACACGAGTAGCTGCTGCACCGTGGCGGGCGGTTGGCTCGCACCTTGCAGGAACAATCGCCCAGCGGCGGGTAGCGGTAAACCGGTGCGGGTCTGAAACCAGCGGTCGAAATCTTCGACCGACATTCCCTGTGCCGCCCCGCGGCGCAACGACTCGGGCGTGACGCGGAAGCGTCGCAGTCCCGGTTGGTCGCCCAGTACCGGCTCTGCCAATCGCACGATCTCAGCCTCGAGCAACAAGTCCGATTGCCCCGCATCGATCGTCAGCGTCACGCCATCGTCCGCAACGACGACGCAGCGAATCGCCTTGGCGTCGTAATCGCGGTTGCCGATCAGACGTAGGCTCTTGAAGTCGGGGTCGTTGCCGTCGGCGGTGAGGCCGATGCGATCCGTTAGGCGAATCGCGATGATGCCTTTGTTGAGTGCCGTATCGAGATCAGCCGCGGAGCCGAATTCGACGAGCGTGGCCGACGCGAAGATCGTTACTCGATCGCGTTTATCCGCCCAACGGCGCAGCAAGTCGGCGACGTTCGCAGGCACCGGCTTCGCGCCGTGCCGGTCGAGCGTCTGCGTCATTTCGGCGAGACTCAGCCCCGACTCCAACCCGCGATAAGTCTCCTCGGCATTCAGTTCGAGCGTGCAGGCCGCACCGATTAGCTTCCACGCGGCGAAGCCGGACAGCTTGGCGATCAGCGCGAGTGTCAGCCCCTGGCGGTACGCGAGGACTTCGGCGTTGGGCTGCACGACTAGCGTTTGCTGGAAACTCGATGGCGTCGCCGGTTCGGGTTGACCGCAGAGGAGGTGCCAGCCGAAGTCGGTGAGGCGGAACGAGAAGCCGTCGACGTTGCGCGTTTCGACGATGTGCAGCGGATACGCGACGCTGAGCAGCAGTGCCTCAACCCAGCTACTGCCTTGGGCCTTCTGCGATTCTTTCGTGAGTGCGCCTTGCCAGGTCGGGTGGTGTTCCCAGAGCTTGTTGGCAATGTCGCGCGGTGCGATCCATTTGTTCGCGGGGCTTTCGGCGAGCATTCCAAATGCGATAAGAGCCGCTGTCGGCGTGGCGGACACTCCATTCTCGATGATGCGGTGCCCGACGAGCGGATCCCCCGATTCGACGCCGAAGAATGCCGCATAGACTTCGACGAGCGCGGGCCAAATCCCTGCCGACCAACTCGCTGGGAACGGGGCCGCGAAGCGTTCGATATCGCGTTGCTCGAACAAGCCGAGCGCCGTCGCCCACTCGAAACCGAGCAACCCCGCATCGACCACTGGCGTCGCCAGATCGGCAAACGGCGCGTTCAAGGACGAGTCGCCTTGCAACCGCGTCTGGTCGCGTTTGAAGAGCGCCGACGATTGCGTCA
>JAYSKW010000790.1:0-1712 GCA_043726085.1 Limnoglobus sp. | reverse complement strand
TGGTACGCGATCCTGTCGGCCCCGTTCCACCTGATCCTCATCAAAGGTGTCGGCTGGGCGTTGAAGGATGGCGGCTACGACTGGCGCACCGTCTGGGCGACGGTCGGCGGCGCACTCGTCTGCCTCGCACTGACGGCCACCTGCATCCGCCGCGTGCCGACGACCACACGCGAAACCCGCTCGCAATTTGAAGGCGGCGCGACACTCCGGCAGGCGCTCCGAACCCCAGCGTTCTGGGTGTTCAGCCTGACGATCTCGCTGTGGGGGATGATCTATTCCGGCGTCTCGCTGTTCAACGAAGACATCTTCAAGGAAAGTGGCTTTTCGCAAGATTTGTACTTCGACGTACTGATGCTGGTAACGATCGTGGCACTCGCGTCGAAGCTGTTCTTCGGCTGGCTGGTGAAGCGGGTGCCGCTGACGCAGTTGCTCGCCGCCTGTTTGCTCATGACATCCGCGTCGTTGATCGGCTTGCCGATGTCATCCAAAGTCTGGCACGTTTATGCCTACGGCGTCTGCCTCGGCATCGCATCTGGGGCGGTGGCGCTGCTGTTCTTCGCAACGTGGGGCACGCTTTACGGCAATCGCGAACTCGGGCGGATCCAGGGGATCGCGCAGATGTTCACCGTGTTCGCGTCCGCCTGCGGGCCGCTCGTTTTCGCCTCCGTCAAACGCGCCACGACATCGTACACCTTCGCGTTCCAAATGCTGGCCGGGATCATGTTCCTGATGGCCATCGTCGCGCTTATCACGCCGCTACCGCGTTTCCCCCTCGAATCCAAGGAGTCAAACCGATGAGCCTCTCGCTGACGACCGCACCCGCGATCCGCTTCCATATTTCGCTGAACGTGACGAACCTCGAACGCGCGGTCGGTTTCTACAAGATTCTGTTCAACAGTGAGCCAGCGAAACTGCGTCCCGATTACGCGAAGTTCGAGCCGATCGATCCGGCAATCGTGCTGTCGCTCGAACCGAACGGCCGCGCGGGGGCCGGGTCGCTCAACCACGTCGGCATTCGCTTGCCCGATGCGCGAACGCTCGTGGCGATGCAAGAACGCCTGGAGAAAGCCGGCATTCGGTCGCAGCGCGAAGAAGGCGTCGAATGCTGTTACGCGCGGCAAACGAAGTTCTGGATTCACGACCCCGATGCGACGCTGTGGGAAATCTACACGCTCGACGACGATTCGCTCGACCATCGCGGCATCGGCCAGACGCAAGAAATGATGACCGGCAGCACGTTGCCCGACGAAGCCGCAATTTGGGAACATCGCCTCGGTAGCGAAATTCCGATCCGCATCGATGTCTGCGACGACACCCAAGACGAAGTCCGCCTCCGCGGTAGTTTCAACGTCGCACTCAACGATTCGCAGCAACAGGCACTGATGTCCGAAGCGACTCGCGTACTGAAACCGAAGGGCCGCCTGCTGATTCGCATCCTCTCCGGCGACAAAGCCCACCCCACGCCCAACCTACCCGGCAGCGGTGCCCCCGTGCGTTTCGTCCCCGCAAAGGACGACATTATGGGCCTCGTCGCCAAGTCCGGCCTCACCGGCATTCGTCTACTGAAGTACGACGAACCCCCCTGTTTCGTCAGCGACGGCGTCACCATGCGCGAAACGCACATCGAAGCATTCAAGCTGTGATCCAATTCGTTTAGCCGCGCCGCGTAGGCTCTGCGCAGCGAAGCGCGGGAACACTCGAAAAGTGCGTTA
>JAYSKW010000789.1:0-2282 GCA_043726085.1 Limnoglobus sp. | reverse complement strand
CCGACGATGTCGGCGGGTCGTCCGAGTTTCGTCGTGGCGCGGAAGTAGACGCGGTTCGGTAACCCTGCAACGAGGTCGCCGCCTTCGGGGAAAAATTCGACGTTCAACTGTTTCGTGGCAACGGGTACTCTGCGAACGATCGACTCGGGGAACTCGCCGCCAACGGTCACTGACAAGCGTACGTCAGCAGACTCCGCATCGGGCGGGAGCGTGAAGCGAATGACGGCACTGCCATTGCCATCGGTCATACTCGGAAGCGTATTCGGATCGAGCGGCAGGCCATCTTTGCCCATGAACACCTGAATGCTCAGGCGTGCTTTGGGAAGTGGGCGGCCACCATCGTTGACGCTGACCATCGCGCTGACCACGTCGCCGACCCCGAAACTGACGGCGCTGAATTCGAGCCGCTTTTGCAACTTTTCCGGCGTGTATTTGTTGACGAGAAACTTGCGTTCCCCCACAATCGGTGCCCCTGTGGGCGGTAAATCGCTCGACCAGCCGTTCGGTAATTCGGTGGCAATCAGCGTGTATTCGCCGCCCGGAAGGTCGGCGGGTAACGCGTACGTTCCGCAGGAGACACCGCGTAGCGTGAGGCCGGTGAGTGTCGCGTTCGGAAGTGGCTTACCGTCGGGTGTGCGAATATGTACCCGCAAAGTATGCTCGGCGGTCGGCAGCAGAAACCGCGTGCGATCGAGCGTCAGCGAACGGAAGAACACCGGTTCGCCGGGTTGATACATCGGCTTATCGGTCACGAGGAACGTCGAGTAAACGGGTGCCAACAGGCGAATCGGCTCCGCGAGTTCGGCCTTCTCGCCAGTGGCGTCGGCAGTCGCGACGATCCGCAATTCGAGGTCGTTCGCACCGGTGGGGAGTTTCTCCCAAAGCGTCGCCGGCAGTTTCAGTTTGGCGGGTGTGTCCTTCGTAGCGGTCGATTGCTTCCAGTACACGGTGCCGCGTGCATCTTGCAAAACCGCGTCGACGTGCGCGGCGGTTTTCGTCGTCACGCTGTACTCGTTCGCGGCCCCCGGCGTGGCCGACACCGGCCCGGAGACATCGATTGTGAACGTCCGCGCGCTGCGATCCGCCACGTCGGCGGTCACCCATTCGCGGATGATGGCATCGTGCGTTATCTGTGCGGCGGCAACGGTGGCTTTCGCCGCATCGCGCGGCTTCGAGTCGGGTTCGACGGGTTCCGCATTCAACTCTGCGAGTTCGGCGTCGACCGTCGGTTTCAGCGTCTGGTACGCGACCCAATCGCGCCCGGTGAAACTCCCCAGTCCGATCGCGAACAACACGGCGGCGGCCACGGCCCACGTGGTGATGCGGTCACGCAGCGGTCGAGGTGCGGGCCGCGCGATTTCGCTCGGCGGTTGGAAATGCACTTCGGGGAACGGCACTTTTGCAGCGCGAGCGAATAAACCTTGGGAGGTCGCGGCTTCGGCTTTTGCGGTGGCACATTCGGTGCAGGTGGCAAGGTGCGCAGCGACGTCGGCTTCCTCGGTCGGGTCGAGCAACCCGTAGAGAGAATCGATCAGTCGTTCGCGACACACTTCACACCGGAGCATGAGACCACTCTATAGTTGGGAATTCGTCAATTGTCCGCGTCGGGTTCGGCGTCCCGTTCGGGGTTCAACACTTTTCGCAGTTTGCTAAGGGCGGTCCGCATCTGCGTTTTCACGGTGCCAACGGGGGTATTCCGCAGTTCGCCGATCTGCTCGTAAGTCAGTTCGCCGTTCTGCCGGAGCAAGAATACCTCGCGCTCTTCGTCTCGCAAGCCCAGGATTGCCTGGCGTAAGCGGGCGACGTTTTCGTCGTCTTCCATCGCGTCGGCCACGGGGAGATCGTGGGCGGGGAGCAACACTTCTTCGGCGATCAGCGGGCGGGAACGCTTGTTCCAGCCGCTGCGTTGATAGTCGCGGGCCGCATTCAGGCCGATACGGAAAATCCACGCACGCACATTTTGCACGTCGACCAGCGAACTCTTCGCACGCCAACACTTCAGGAACGCCTCCTGCGCGGCATCCATGGCATCGTCGCGATTGCCGAGGAGGTACGCGAGGGTGCTTACGAGTTCGTCGCGAATCTGGCCGAACGTGGCGACCAGAAGCTGTTCGTGCGGTTGCGAGTCTGTCACGGGCTTGGGGGGAGAAGGCCCAGCGCTCTCCGATTTCTCGAGAGACGAGTCGCGCGGGTCCGGGGGCTTGTTCCGGTTTTCCCCGCGTTTGGCCATTCGCTCCCTACCAGACAGACGAAGATGGTGCCATCATCGTTTTGGATGAAAA
>JAYSKW010000788.1:0-1677 GCA_043726085.1 Limnoglobus sp. | reverse complement strand
AATCCACGCGAACGGCCCGCTTACCCGGACCGACACCATGACCACCGAACCGCGAATTCTCGTTTCCCTCGCCACTTACAACGAACGCGACAACCTGCTTCGGTTGATCGAAGACATCCACGTCGTTCTCCCCGATGCGCACATCCTCGTCGTCGACGACAACTCGCCCGATGGCACCGGTCGCCTCGCCGACGATCTTTCAAGCAAGGATTCGCGCATCCACACGATTCACCGCCCGAAGAAGCTCGGCCTCGGCACGGCGACGCTCGCGGCGATGCATTACGCCATGGATCACGACTACGATTACCTGCAAAACATGGATGCCGACTTCAGCCACCCGCCGCGATTCCTACCGGGAATCCTCGCCGGAATGCAGACGCACGATGTGATGATCGGCTCGCGATACGTCCCCGGCGGTGCGACCGAGAACTGGCCGTTGAAGCGGCGAATCATCAGCCAGACGGTGAATGGCATCGTGCGGTTCCTGTTCCGAATGCCGGTCAAGGACGCGAGCGGCGCGTTCCGCTGTTACCGCGTTGCCACCCTGCGAATTACCGATCTGGATCGCACCCGGTCGCGCGGATACTCGTTCCAGCAGGAAGTCCTCTTTCGCTGTTTCAAGGCCGGTGCTCGCCTCGGAGAATTTCCGATTCTTTTCGAGAATCGCCGGGCGGGGAGTAGCAAGGTCAACGGTATGGAGGCGTTGCGTTCGATCGCGATGATCTTCTACATCGGCCTGCGTAACTTCGTCGGTCTGGAACGTGTCCGAACAAAAACTGTCGGCGTACCGACTCCACCGCCTTCGATGCGAGGTTCCTCGTGAGCGCACCCAAAATCCCCATCGTCGGCGTCGGTCCCGATGGCCTCGCGGGGCTAACGCTCCGTTCGCGCGAACTGCTAACCTCCGCCGAACTCGTGTTCGGTTCGGACCAGGTACTGCGATTGTTACCCGAACTGACCGCCGAGCGCGTGCGCATCGGCACGGATTTGCCCAGTATCGTCGAGCGAATTAAGACCAACGCGGGCGGCAAGCGGATGGCGATCGTCTCGATCGGCGATCCGCTGTTCTACGGCACCGCGCGTTACCTCTGCGATAAAGTCGGCCCGGATCTCTTCGAAGTCGTTCCGCACATCAGCAGTATGCAACTCGCCTTTGCGCGTCTGAAAGAGACTTGGGAAGAAGCGTATCTCACCGATCTTTCGACGAAGTCGCTCGACGATGTTCTCGACAAGATTCGCGGGGCGGAAACCGTCGGGTTGTTCACGAGCGAAGCGTACACGCCGGGCCGCATCGCGCAGGAACTGCTCGCGCGCGGCATCGATTACTTCCGTGCCACCGTCTGCGAAAACCTCGGCGGCAAGGACGAACGGATCACGCAGAGCGAATTGAGCGATTTGCAAACGATGGCGTTCGACCCGCTGAATATCCTCATTCTGAAGCGATTGCCGAACCGCCCCGATGCGCAACGCACCGGCAGCAAGCTCAGCCGGTTCGGCAACCCCGACGATCTGTTCGCCCAGAGTCGGCCGAAATCCGGGCTGATTACCCAGGCCGAAGTGCGCGTCTTGGCACTCGCCCAAATGGACCTGCACACCGCCGATGTCGCGTGGGATGTCGGCGCGGGCAGTGGCTCCGTGGCGATCGAAATCGCGCAACTCGTCACGCCCGGCGTCGTG
>JAYSKW010000787.1:0-14665 GCA_043726085.1 Limnoglobus sp. | reverse complement strand
GTCGCATCCGGTCGATTTTGGGGCGCTAGTTGTGCCGAGCGTTGAATCGAGGGCCATCGGCGTAACCCACGACAAGCCATCAGAATAACGCGAAATCGCTCGAAACAAATCGGCGATTTGCGATCGAAAAGTGACAGTTTGAGACGAAAAAACACCCCAAAACACGGTTTTGGAGCGTCCGCAATTGTGACTTACGTCGATTCTGGAAGTCACTTTTTGCAACGCGGCCCGGCCGGATCGCTGCTCTTTTCGGTCATTCCGGCGTTTCCGAGTGCGATCAGTTCGTGGGTTCGCGTTCGGTTGAGGTCGATGAAACTCGCCCACTTTGCGGGCACGTTGGCCTCGGAGAAAATCGCTTCGACGGGGCATTCGTGGACGCACGCTTCGCAGTCGATGCAGTGGTCGGGGTCGATGTACAACTGACTTTCGCCCTGATAGATGCACTCGCATGGGCAGACGACGACGCAATCGGTGTACTTGCAATCGACGCACGGCTCGGTAACCACGAACGCCATATTACGCACTCCTGTTAAGACATCGGGCCGAGATACTCGAACCGCAATGTCGTCCGTTCCCCGCGCGTCACCCGCTCGGCGAACATGCTGAGCGGGCGAACCCACAGGCCGCTGTCTTCGTACAGCGGACGGTAGACGACGAGCGTTTCGTCGGTCTCCGAATGGCGGGCCACGCCGATCACTTCGTACTCGCCGCCCTTAAAATGACGATACCGCCCAGGCTTCACAGGTTCAGTCATGGTCGTTGTTTCCCTTGAAATGGCGTAAAATTCTCTCGGGTAACGTATCCGAGGTGAGTCTCGCGGTCCGCGTTACGCTTTCATAAAATCGAAATATGCTTACCGTCACCACCGCTGAATTGCAGTCCGCGATGGCCCGCTTCGACGCCGAAACGAAGCCCGCCACGTTCGATACGGGGCGCTACCGGATGCCGTACGTGAGTTGGGGCCACGGCCCGCGTACGCTCGTGTTCGTTCACGGTTTGTGCGATTGGCCACGCTCGTTTGCGATGCTGATGGCACGGCTTTGCGGCGAGTTTCGTTGCCTCGCGATTTCGCTCGCCGACGGTCGCACCGATGGCGCGAATCCGGGAATGTATTCGCACGCGGATTATGCGCACGATCTGATTGCTCTGCTCGACCATTTGCAAATCGATCGCGTCGATGTACTCGGTTCGTCGTTCGGTTCGACGGTGGCACTTGGCACCGCAATCACGTACCCACAGCGGCTGAATCGCGTGATATTACAAGGTGGTTTCGCGCGACGGCCACTCATCCGCATCGAACGTGGCCTGGCGCGTGTAGGGCGATACTGGCCGTGGCTCATGGGCGATCTGCCAATACGCGAGACTTCGATGCTTAAGCTCGAAGCGCATGCATTCGTGACTGCTCCGAAGGAAATCTTCGACTTCCTGTTAGTGAACAGCGGGCTGACGCCGATCCGCGCGGCCGCACGCCGCGCGTTACTTCTCGATACACTCGACTTACGCCCACAATTGCAACAGGTGCGTTCGCCGGTGCTGATGATCGGCGGCGACCGCGACACGATCGTGCCGCGAATGTACGAAGCCGAAGTCGAGGTTGGCGTACCCGACGTGCGGCGAATCGAATATTCGCCGTGCGGCCATTACCCGCAATACACTCACCCCGAACGCATGGCACAAGACATGCGCGCGTTCTTAGGCGACAGGTAAACCACCATGACACGAGCTGAATTGCTCCGCGAACTCGAATCCGAGTTGGAACTGTCGCCGCTATCCCTACACGGCCCCGAGGAACTCGCGAACTACCCCGCATGGGATTCGCTGACGCAGATGAACTTCCTCGTCTATCTCGACGCCGCCAAGAACGGAATGCACCTCACCCCGCAACGCATCAGCGAGTGCCGCACCGCCCAAGATCTTGTCGATGCATGCGTCGTGTCAACGCAGTGAAGCGAATGTATCCTTTCAGAATGCAGGTGCAACAATCCTATTCAGTTAAGACGACGAAAGAAATGGGAGAACTTATGTGATACGCACTTACTGATTTCGGATACCCAAAAATCTGTATCGTGCTGCGCGAAAACACGCTAAACTATGGCTACACCTGCCTGACTCGTTGCGATTCCTGAAGGTTCCTGCCATGTTTACGCTGAACGGTTTGGCTTCTCGATACTGCGATGGCCAGTCGCGGCGCTCGTTTTTGCAAGTCGGTGCGCTCGGCATGGGCGGCCTCACGCTGTCGTCGCTGCTGCAAGCCGAGGCGGCTACGGGGCGGAAATCGCAGAAGTCGGTGATTATGGTTTACCTCACCGGTGGGTTGGCGCACCAAGATACCTTCGACCTCAAGCCCGCGGCACCGTCGGAAGTTCGCGGCGAGTTCAAGCCGATCGCCACGAGCCTGCCCGGCGTGCAGTTCGGCGAACACCTGCCCAACCTCGCTCGCTGTGCGGACAAGATGATCGTATTGCGTTCGCTCGTCGGCCAGCGCGACGAACATAGCAGTTTCCAAAGCTACACCGCCACCACGATGGACACCGCCAAACGCGAACACAAACCGCACTTCGGCTCGGTTGTAGCCAAGCTCCTCGGCCAGACCGACCCGATGGTTCCCGCGTTCGTCGATCTGTCGCCGACGATGCAGCACAAGCCGTACAACACCCCGGGCGCGGGCATGTTGGGTCGCGGTGCGGCACCGGTGAAAGTCGATGGCGATGAAGTGGCCGTGCTGAAAAATCGCTCGGTGCCGCTCGAACAATTGGCGAGCCGCAAACAGCTTCTGGCGACGATGGATCGCTTCAAACACGATGCCGATACCTCACGCGGCATCAGCGCCGACACGTTCCACGATCGTGCGTTCGACGTGCTGACTTCCTCCAAACTCGTCGATGCGCTGGATGTGACGAAG
This sequence comes from Limnoglobus sp., assembly GCA_043726085.1. Classification (GTDB taxonomy): domain Bacteria; phylum Planctomycetota; class Planctomycetia; order Gemmatales; family Gemmataceae; genus Limnoglobus. The sequence goes on along the minus strand of JAYSKW010000787.1, from coordinate 11,763 downwards.
GAACCCGAACGGGTGCGCGAACGCTACGGCCGCGGCTCGACGAAGCACCTCGGCGATGGTGCCCCGCAATGGAACGATCAACTGCTGATGGCGCGTCGTCTCGTCGAAGCCGGTGCCCGCGTCGTCACGGTGGCGTACGGCTTTTGGGACACGCACGGCAACAACTTTTCGTACCTCAAAAAGCAACTGCCGCTGTTCGACCGCGGCATCTCGGCACTGATCGAAGACATCTATGCGCGCGGCCTCAGCGATGATGTGACCGTGTGCGTCTGGGGCGAATTCGGGCGTACGCCGAAGATCAACAAAGACGCTGGCCGCGACCACTGGGCGCGCGTGAACTCCGCCTTACTGGCGGGTGGCGGAATGCGTGTGGGCCAAGTGATCGGCAGTACCGACGCCATCGGCGGCGAAGCGAAGAACGACCCGATCCCGTACGCCAACGTCCTGGCGACCGTCTACAAAAACCTCGGCCTGGACCCGCACGCGATGGTCTACGACGTGAGCAACCGCCCGAACGCGATCTTGCCGAGTTCCGTGCAAACCATCGACCGCGTGTATTAAATCGCCTCGGGCATACTCTCGAAGATTTGCTCGAACTCTTTTTGGATTTCGACGAGGATCAGCACGACGGCGGGGTCGAAGTAGCCGGGGGATTCGTCCTTGAGCGCGGCGATCGTTTCGTTGTGCGTGAGGCCGGGGATGTCACCCATGTCGCGCCGCAGGGCGTCGTACGCTTCGGCAACGGCGATCAATCGCGCGGCGTGCGGAATCGCGATACTCTGCAAACCGTCGGGGAATCCGCTGCCGTCCCATTTCTCGTGATGGTGCCGAACCGCACTGCGGGCGACGCGCAGGAACGGCAACGAGTCGCCGTGTTTCCCCGCGAGTTCGTTGAGAATCTGGCTGCCGATCTCGACGTGCGAATCGAGAAATGCCCTTTCCGCAAAGGTCAAACCGGATCGTTTCTGCAAGATCGCTTCGGGTAGTCCGAGCATCCCGATGTTGCGGATCGGCACGCAACGCACGAGTTCGGTTACCGCACGGTTATCGAGGTAGATCGACCAGTTGGGGCGTCGCGAAAGTGCCGTTGCCAACGCCCGCACGTACTCCTGATGGCGTCGTGTTCGGCTCGGCGGTTCCCCCGCAAATTCGGCGACGCGGCCTATAACGGTCAGCACGGAATCGGCGGCATCCAGCGCCATCGCATCGCGAACGCGGAGCGCATTCTGAAGTTCCGCGAGAGCGTCCGGGTGCGATGGATTCGCTGCGAACTTCGCCAGTTCGATCGCTGTCGCTTCGGCGGTGGGCCGATTCGCGGGGTTGCGGCTCATCATCTTCGCGATCAACTGATCGAGCGCATCGGGCGCGGAGGCGAGTAGATCGCGAAGCCGACGCGGCGGTTGTTTGCGAATCGCGGCCAATGCGTCGGCGATGTTGTTCGTGCTCGGGTACGGCAATTCGCCCGTGAGTACCCAGAACAGGATCGCGCCCAGGCTGTACACATCCGAAGCAGGGCCGACGGTTGTCGGGTCGATGGCCTGTTCGGGTGCCATGAATTCGACGCTGCCGAGCAGCCGCCCCGCGTTAGTCATGTTGCTGGCAAAGTGGCGGGCGAGGCCGAAGTCGGTGATCTTCGCTTGACGATCGTCGGTCAGCAGAATGTTGCTCGGCTTCAAGTCGCGGTGAACGAGGTTGTGCGCGTGCGTGATGTTCAGCCCGGCAGCAATTTGCCGACCCCACTCGCACGCAATCGGCACGGTTTGTTGGCCGTGCTCGATGACGTACTGTTCGAGGTCGCCACCGGTTGCCAGTTCGAGCGCCGCGTACAGCAAGGTGGGGAGAACGCGATCCGGCGGCTCGACTTTCCCCGCATCGTAAATGCCGACGACGTTCGGGTGCGCGATTCGCGATAGGAGTTCGATTTCGGTCCAGAATCGTGCAATTGCATCGGCGGGCACGCTGTCGTCGACGGGCAACACCTTGAGTGCGACGTTCCGTTTCAACGAAATGTGCGCGGCGCGAAACACTACGCCGACGGTACCGCCGTTGATGCGTTCTTGCACGCGATACGGCCCGAGCGCGAGCGAATACGCGGCCCCTGCGGCCACACGATCGCGCTGAAACGGCGTGAGGCGACCATCGTGAACGAGTGCGGCGAGGGCTTTTTCCCGCGTGAACAATTGCGAAAGATGCGATCCGAGCCGCGAGGAAAAATCGCGGATGGCATCGCGATCGATGAGATCGTACTGGATGAGTTCGCAAACCACAGCGTGCGCGGCGGGCGGTAGGCCGTAGTCGCCGACGAGCTTCGTGCCGCTCGCCATCTGCGCGGGTGCGGGTTGGCCCGGCGTGCGGAGATTGAACTTCAACGAGGATTGCACTTGCGACACGAAACTCCCGCCGGTTGGGTGTCAGATTGGGCGGCACCTAAACATAAGACCGAATCGTGCCAGTTGCAAATCGCCGGAGCCATCGCTAACAAGTTGCTCGATTTTCGATCTTCGGACACGCCTTCCTCTCGCCAACGATACTTTCGCTGCGATAATGCTAAAGTGAACCTGCCGCGGTCGCTTCGATCGCTTTCCCATTCCTTCGCGTTTCGACGAGGAGCAAACTGTGCGTTCTAAGATGTTACGTCGCTTGTTCGGTGCTTCGGTTTTGGCTGTACTCGTAGGCGTCGTCACCGCCGCCGACCCGGCTCTTTCCACCGCAACCGCGGGGAAAGCGGTCGAAGCCGACATCGCTCACCTCAATCAGGTGATCGAATTATCCAAGACGAAGAAGGTCGGCGGCCGCGTCAAGGCGACCGCCATGCTGTTGGCCGTGTATGCCGAAGAAAACCTGACCGGCAAAGACGGGGCGAAGATGGCGACCCTCCGTGCGGAAGCACTGAAGATCGCGGTGGCCGCCCAGAAGAAAGATATGGCGACCGCTGGTACCACCGCCAAGGGCCTCACGGGCTTAAAAGCCGACGATACAGCCAACGCCAAGGCGATGAAGATCGAAGATCTCATCAAGAAGTCCGACCTCGGGATCGGCGAAGTTATGGACATGTTCGGCGGCAGCACCGGTGGCGGCTTTAACATCGAAAAAGACCTGCGCGAAATCAAGAAGAACGGCGTCAAGAGCACCGATGCCGTCGAACTCCTCGGCGCACGCACCGCAGCCATCGCCGCCTACACGCTCGAACTTCGCCCCGATGCCGCGAAAGGCCCCGCGAAGAAAGACTGGGACAACTGGTCCATGGAAATGAAAAAGCTATCGACCGACCTCGCCACCGAAGCCGCGAAGGGCAAGACCGCCGACCTCGCCAAGCTGAAGAAGATCGCAACGAGCCTCGACGCCAATTGCACGAACTGCCACAACAAGTTCAAGGATTGATCGGTCGCGGTCAAAAATCTGTATGGGCACCCCTTGTGGGTGCCTCTTGTCTCTGACGGCACCCACAAGGGGTGCCCCTACAAAACACTTCTCATGGCCAAACTCCCTGCCAAGACACTTCTGTTCCTCGAAACAATCGATGGCGAACGTGCCCGATCCGCATCAGCCGCGTTTCAAGCAATGGCAGGTACAATGCGGTTGCCTTGGCTGGCGGTTGCGCGGACGACGGCGGACATTGCCGATGCCGATTGGGCGATGGCCACGCGAATGGTTTGCGTGAATGAAGCCGTGTGCAAACCGTGGGTGGCGGAGCATTGCCCGGAGCGTTTGGAAACGATCGAGTGGTGGCCTGCGAGTGCGGTGATTGCCGACGAGATTGGCGGGCTGATCGCGCGGCTACTCGGTGGCGGCACTCGCCCCGTGCCACCACCGGTTGCGATGCCAGCGGCGAAGCCGGCGAAGAAGATTACCGTGAAACTCGGCCGCGAAACCGCAGGACGCAGAGGCAAGGGGGTCAGCGTAATTTGGGAGATACCGCTCGACGAAAAAGGACTGCAAGACCTCGCAACGATTCTGAAACAACGCTGTGGCACGGGCGGCACGGTCAAAGACGAGCGAATTGAAATTCAGGGCGATCATCGCGACAAATTGAAACTCGAACTTGAAAAACTGGGGTACTTGGTGAAGCGTGTGGGGGGATAATCATCGCACGGTTTGTACAGATTTCGTCAAGTCGCACTTTTTGCAAATACCAGTCAAAACTGCACGATGGTTGTTTCGCACGTTATAGGTCGTTTTCGCCTGATTTTCCAGTCGTTTCTGCATTCCTTTGCGATCTGGGCACGACTGGCACGACAGGTGCATTAGGAATGATCGTCTCCCACACACTCGCAAGGAAGCCAATAACATGTGCCAAATCCCCCAATACGCCCGCAACATGAAGACCACCGCCGCCACCAACAAGCCAACCCGCTCGGTCGAAGAGATGCTGCAAGAGATCGCCTTCGTGCTCAGCTACACCCGCAAGGTGAAGGCGAGCATCCTTCGCGACCTCGCCCAAACCACCGCATCTACGGCAACGGTCGATGCGGTCGAACCGCAAGTCGTGTTCTCGGCGTAATCGAAGAGTAGCGACGGCCGAACCGCAATGCGTTAGAATACGCATACCGGCCGAACGACTCTCAGGTATGGCGACTTATGGATAGCCTCGCACCAGCAAGGAAACCACGCCGTTGGCGTGTCCTCGCTACCGCAGTTTGCCTGCTCGGCAGCCTCGCTCTGGGTTACGCATTCTGGCCTTCCTCGCCACCCGCACCCCAAGCCACCACACCGACGCGTGTGGCGCACACCGACGACAACGACATTACCGATCCCGCGATCGTGAACCCTGGATACATCGGCCCGCAGGCGTGTGCCGAGTGCCACGCGAAACGGGTAGCCGACCTTCAGACGACGCAACATTTCCGTGCCTGCCGCGAACCGCGAGCGGACGAAATGCCCGTAGGTTTCCAGCCGGGTAAGGGGAACATACCCACCCGAACTCCCGGCTTCCGCTACGAGATGCTCAAACGCGGTGACGACTTCATTCACGCATCGGTCACGACGACGCCGAAAGGCGAAGTTCGGACTGAAGCGAAGATCGGTTGGGTCTACGGCTCCGCACCGGCCGACGAGGTGTACCACCTCTGGCGTGGGGACAGACTCTACGAAGCCAAAGTCGCCTGGCTCCACCCGTTCAACGAATGGGGCTACACCACCTTCAGCCCGCACGCGCCCGGCGATCACTCCCGCGACACGACGACGCGCTGCGTCGAGTGCCACAACACGTGGCTCTCGCACGTTCCGGGAACTACGAACCAGTATCTCGAACCGAACCGCATCCTCGGCGTCACGTGCGAATCGTGCCACGGGCCTGGCCGCGAACATGCCACATACCACAAGTCGCACCCCGACGAAAAAGCGAGCCACGGCATCGCGCACCCCGGCAAGATGGAGCGCGAACGGCACATCGAAGTCTGTACGCAGTGCCACAGTAACGCCAGCAAACCGCGCGGCCTCGCTTTCAGTTACCGCCCCGGCGAACCGCTCGAAGCCGCACTCCGAACGGCGTCCAGCAAGAACCCGGAAGAAGACCACGTCGCGAATCAGGTCAAGTATTTACGGCAAAGCAAGTGCTTTACGAACAGCGATTCGATGACTTGCACGACGTGCCACAACCCGCACAAGCCGACCGACCACAGTGCGCTCGAACAGTCGTGCGCGAAGTGCCATCAACCGGAAAATTGCAAGGATCGTCCGAACCAGCCGCTCGCGGTGCAGAACCAATGCACGGCGTGCCACATGCCGCCGCGCGTCTGGATGAACGTGCATTTTCACACGCAAGACGACGAGTACAAACCGCCCGTGAAGCGCCACGAACACCGCATCGCGGTTCACCCGGAAGCAAAAGACGCGGTGATGTGGAAATACTATCGCATGCAAACCGACCTTACCAGCAAGGCCCACGTCGAGCGACTGACGAAGAATTTAGCCGATTACTGGCTCGGTGAAGCCGACCGCCGCGGCCGCGATTTCCGGTACTTAGCGGAAGTCGGCGCGCTTCGCGAAATTGATCAATACGACCCGACGCCCGCACTCCGCGAAAAGATCCGCGTGGCGGCGGCCCGACAAGCGAAGCTCGATGCCGATTGGTCGGATTCGCTCCAACTCATCGAAGACCGCAAGACGCCGGAAGCGATTTCCTTGCTCGATTCGATACTGAAAATCAAGCCGAATCATGCCCAGGCGAACGGGAAGCTCGGGCGGCTGCGCGCCGAAATCGGTCAGCCAGTCGCGGCCGAGAAGCACTTGCGTGCCGTGGCCGAAAACGACCCGAACGACGCCTACGGTTTGAACCTATTGGGCTGGATTGCCTACCTCGACAATCGCCACGACGACGCGATCCGACTGTACCAGCAGGCGCTACCGATTGAGCCGTACAGCAGCGAAATCCGCACGCGGATCGGGTTGGCGAACTTGAAACTCGAGAACTGGGCGGGGGCAACCGAGACGTTCCGCGCGGCGATTGCCATCGACCCGAAAAACGTGAGCGCCATCCAAGGACTCGCACACAGTTTGCGAATGCAGAGACAACCCGCCGAGGCGGTGCGGTATGCCCGTCGCGCCGCGCAACTGACAGAGCACCGCCACCTCGATATTCTCATCACGCTCGCCGGCGCATACGGCGACGCGGGCCGTTTCGACGACGCACTGACAGCCGCAAACGAGGCACTCGCCATCGCCAAAACGAGCAACCCGCAGATGGAGCTAACCATCCGCACGACGATCGAAAACTACAAACGCGGCACGAATTAATGTCCGCCCGTGCGACGGCCGCGCACACTGTGCGGGAACATCGTTTCTTGTTGCCATTTGCCGTAGACATCGAACGGAATTTCGCGGGATTCTCCCACCACTTCGAGGCCATCCATCGTGCGGGCTTCGGCGGCGAGTGCGGGCGATACCCAGAGTTCCGCGACTTCCAGCGTGTTCGGAATCATCGCGAATTTCAACTTCTCCGGGATCGGCTGCCAGCACGTCTCGACGCACATCTCGATGCACTCGCGATCCGTATTGAACGCGATCGGCAGCTTCGATCGCCACAGGAATCGCGCCGTCAGGTTGTTCATGTTGAACGGCACTTTCCAGATCGAATCGAGCGCACGATTCGTGGTCAAATCGCTGATGCCGATGCCCGTGCCGTTGCCGTGACTTTCAGGGGAAATGTCGACGCAGCCGATGCGGACAATCCGCGGTTTGGCGGCTTCGAGTTCCATCTCCGGCGAGGCTTCGATGAGCAACCGCCCGACGACGTTCGGGTCCATACCCGCGCCGGAATAATTCTTGCCGCACTCGCCAACAATGAGCACATCGAGCGCCGCGAACGGCAGCCGCCCCATTATCTTGCGGGCTTCCTCGAGCAATATCGGCTCGCGATTCAGCAGAGCATCGCGATCGACGACTTCGAGCTTTGCGGTTTCTTCGTTGGCATTTTCGAGAATCGCCAGGCCGCCGAGGAACGGAGTTTTGTCGATGATGACCTTCACCGATTCGATCATCATGTCGCGCAGGCCACGATAACCCCAGCGGTGATGTTGATCTGCACCGAGCCGTTTCCCGAGGCCGATGACAGCCATTTTGACGACGCCGCTCTCGATCGTCCCGCGAAAGTCGGTGTGCGGTTTCACGCGCGAAACCGTGACAACGCCATCGGCTTCGAGTGCGTTTTTATCCCACCACACCGGCTCGTCCCACGAGTTCGTGCCGATCGTGACCGCGTCCATATCGGTGCGGATTTCGACGCCGAGATGCGCTTCGTCGATCTGGTAACTCGCAAGCAAACCCCGTTGGCCTTCGGGTGTCGCGCCGCCGTGCGAACCCATCGCCGCCACCACGAACGGCTTCACGCCAAGCTCTTTCAAGGCGTCGATGGTGGCCTTGGCAATCGTCAGATAGTTCTTGATGCCGCGACTGCCGCAACCGACTGCGATTCGCATTCCCGGCTTCAGGCGTTTCGCGAGCGACGATTCGAGCCACGCCCGCCGCGTCTCGGCCGCCACGTCGGCGACCGTCAGTTGCGGGGCAGTTTGGCGAACAAGTTGCACGGTAGGCAGTTTCACGAAAAGTCTCGATTTCAGGTACAGTCGATGTGTAGCTATAATAGAGAGTGCGCCTTTGTTCTTCCCCCCATCAATCGCCGTTGGTATAAATTCAATTCACAAGCGGAGAGCCGAACATGGCGGTTGAGTCACCGAGTACGATTCCGATGACGGTCGAGCAACAATACGCGCAGGCGGCGAGCGCGTATTGTGCGTCGCTTCCGTTGGAGCACTTCATGGAATCGACGGGCCAGAGTACGCAACGCAAAATCACGCTCGAGAGTTTCGACTTGATCTGCGCGGTGCGACCGGATGTGCATATTTTCAGCGAACTGCTCGTGCAATACGGCCCGGTGACCGCGATCATGCGGGTGGTTCCGGACAACATGGTGTTGATCCACGATAGCGAGATCGAAGCCCACGGCAGCTACGACATTTCGCTGCAAGCGGCGCATCCGTTTTTCGTACTCGAATACGTCTCTCCCTCGAACGCACGCAAAGACTACGTCGACAATATGCACCGGTACGAACGCGATCTCCGCGTGCCGTACTACATGACGTTCGAGCCGGAAATCCAACACCTGAAGTTGTTCCATCTGGAAGCGGGCAAGAAGGGCAAAGGCGAACGGTACATCTGCGTGAAACCAAACGCCGCGGGACGATTTGAAGTTCCGGAGTTGGAACTCGAGTTCGCGATCCTCGACGACTGGGTTCGCTTCTGGTTTCGAGGCAAACTGCAATCGCTGCCCGCCAAACTGATGGACCAACTCGCAACCTCCGAACGTCACCGGATACTGGCGGAGCAACGCGGCGATGCGCTGGAAATCGAGTTGGCGCAACTCAAAGCAGAGAACGAGCGATTGCGCAAACACTCGGCGAACGGCAAGTAATTCGGGTGTCGTTTCACTCGGCCCATGCGTTCAAAAACTCTTTACCGAAGCGTTCGCTGAAGGCGGTCGCGCCGGGTTTCATCAGGTGGTGGCCATCGGCAAATGCGTCTTCGGGCAACCAGTCGGAGGCATCGAAAATGGGGGTGCTATATTCGCGTGTGAGACCTTGCAGATACGCCGAGATCGTGGCGTTCGCTTGCGTTGTGTACCACGCTCGGAACGCAGGGGACTCCGGCATACGGTAGAACGCGAGCCGGATATTTTCGCGTTGGCATAGCTGAATCACATCGCGAATCGCACGGTCCGGCAGCGGCGAGATCCGGTAGTTTTGCAAGATCGATTCGTATTGCTGTCGTGCGTGTGCCCGTCCGCGTTCGCGCGTCTCCGCCGGGATCGTCTCGAACGGGTACGGCAACCAGCCGTTGCGGTCGAGCATTCGCCACTGGAAATCGACGCGATTCTGCCACGGTAGAAACCCCGGCAACAAATGACTCAGCAACAGAAACCGGTACGTGTACCACGGCAACACGCGGTAAGCCGCCCAACGGCGGTAGAGTGACGATGGGTTGTCAGCGTACATTTCCAAGTTGCGAATATCGGCCAAACCGAGGCGACTTGCGCCGTCGTGCGTGAACTGCTCGAGCGTACCATCTTGCATCAGCGAGGTAGGCATGATCTCCATGAGGATCGCATTCGGCTTCACGCCCGCGGCCAGCATTCGCTTCACATTCAACAGCACTTGCACCGGCCCGCTGCCGGCCTGCGCGAGATTGTACATCGCCACCGAATCGCTCATTACGCTTGAGCGGAAGCCCATTTGCGTGCGGGAACTGCCCACGGCGACGATCAGTTTGCGTTCGCCGCGCGTGCGATCGAGTTCGCGTAGTGCCGCGATTCGCCAGCCATATTCGGGGTCGCGCCAGTGCGTTTTCACCGTCTCCAAGGCTACGATCATTCCGACGTGCAACAACAGCACGCAGGCCAGCGCGACGCCGACGGCACGGCGTGCCCGACGGGTTCGCGATAGCCGAATCACGGGCGGCCTCGCGAGAAATGCGGGTATGTGGCCGCGATGGCGGGGCCGAGCTTTTCGGAGAAAATCGCCGCGCCGTTTTGCGTCATGTGGAAGCCGTCGGCGATCTGCGGATCGGGCACCCAGTCGCGAGCATCGATCAACGGCACGCCGTATTCCGCACGAATTTTCGCGAGATATTCCTCTCCGATCCGCTTTGCTGCCGGGGTGTACCAACTGCGGAATTCGGTCGATTCTGGCAGCCAAAGTAGCGACACGGGGATGCCGTGCGACAGGCAGGTTTCGATCAATTCGCGCGTGGCCCGGTCGGCGATCGGGCTGATGCAGAAATCGCGGAACAGCGGCTCGTAATATCCCGTCGATAGCTTGAGACGAAGGGCGCGTTCGGCTTCTGGCGGGTCTTCGTCGTAGCCTGGCAGCCAGCCCCAGCCATCGAGTTTATGCCAGCCACCATCGAGACGCCGATCGTATGTCAACCACCCCGGCACGATCTGACTGACGAGCCGCAGCCGATGCTCGTACCACGGCTTCCGGCGGATCTGCCGCATCGTCGATTCGGTCGATTCGTGTGCTCCAAAATAATCGCGAATGAACGGGATGTCCTGCTTCAACAACCGGTGTTTGTCGATCCGCAATTCTTCGAGGTAATGGCCGTCTTCGCGCATGAACGCGGGCCAGTATTCCAGCACGACCGCGTCGGGCCGAACGCCATCGTGCAACCAGCGCCGTAGCGCCATCACTTGCATGACCGGCCCACTGCCGACGATCGCACCGTTGAACAATAGTGGCCGATCTGGCACCGCGTTCGGGATGTCCGGCCGCAACCCCATCGCGGTTCGCGAACTGCCGAGGCAAAGCACTATCGGGCGGTCGGGGTTCTCCGCCGCCCGCGCCTTCCAGTGCGAAAGCCGCCGCCCATATTCGGGGTCGCGTATTTGCGCGAACAGCGAATCCATGCTGAAAGACAAGCCAAAATTCGACGCGAGCAGCACGAACGCGAACGCGAGTACTGTCGTGCGGGCGGACTTGCGGCGCGATGGTTTTGCCGGACGCGAAGGCACATCGACGACGACAATCGCGAGCGATTTGACGAGCCGTACGAGCAGGGGTGTTGCCGTCGTCGGGTTCATCGCGTGCCCTCGTTCGCTTGCCACGTTCGTTGGAATTCCGCCGCAAACCAATCGGTCAAGATCGTGCCACCGGCGGGCGTCGGGTGGTGGCCATCGGCGAGTTCGCTATCGGGGATCGCATCGCGGGCATTCAGAATCGCGACGGAAAATTCACCGCGTAGCTCGTCGATGAACGTGGTAATTTGTTTCGCGCCGTCGGGGCCATACTGCCGTTGGAACGCGGGCGATTCGGGCGTGACGAGCAACGCGGCACGTAGCCCGGCGGTCTTGCAAATCGCGAGCGAATCGCGAAGCGCCGTCGCGCCGGGGCCGCCGACGCGGTACCCCGTGAAGACATCACGATATTGCGAGAGCGTGCGCTGATAGGCAATCGGTCGCTCGTGAATTGGCAGTTCGATACCCGGCACGAAGCCGAAATCGTCGTGTTGCGTACCGAGCGTGAGGCCGAACGGGCACGGTAGCCATACGGTTGCGTAACGGTTGAGCGCGGGCATCCGGTAGGCGTGCGTGGCCGTAAGGTACGCCTTCGCGCCGAACGACGGCGGATACTCCGGCGCGAAGCCGTAACCGGCGAGCTGTTCGCACTCGCCGGGTCGCAACCGGTACCCGTGCAGCCAACGGCGTTCGAGCAAAAACTCGCCGTCGCCGGTGCCGATGAGCGCGGGGTGGAGTTCGAGCACGATGCAATCCGC
>JAYSKW010000786.1:0-5164 GCA_043726085.1 Limnoglobus sp. | reverse complement strand
GCATCGACTTCACCGCGGCTTTCGCACGAGAGGCAAATCAGCACTTCGGTCGCCGTTTTCGTGTCGCACACCTCGTTCGGCATGAAGGTCTTGAACCGTTCGTGCGTCATGAGCATCGAGTAGATGTCTTCGCTGATAATCATGCAGGTACACGATTCATCGGTGAACTGCGCATTGAACTTGTAACTGAGTGCCGTGAAGAAATCGACGGACTTCTTCAAGTCCGATACGGACAGGTTCACGAAGATTTTGGTAGCCATTGTTGTTCCTGAATTAATGGTTCGTTTTCGACTGGATTTCCGCGCGAAGTCGTTCTTCTTGTTCTTGCAATTCGGGTGTGAAGGCGTCGCCGAAATCGGCGGCTTCGAGAACTCTGCGAATCTCAATCTCGCTGTCTTCGATCATCGGGTTCGGGCAGCGTTTGACCCACTCGACGGCCTCATCCATCGACTTCACTTCCCACATCCAGAAGCCTGCGACAAGCTCGTTCGTCTCGGCGAACGGGCCGTCGGTCGCGGTGCGATTCGCCCCCGAGAAGCGAACGCGCACACCTTTGGAACTCGGGTGCAACCCCTCGCCCGAAAGCATAATCCCCGCCTTGACGAGGGCTTCGTTGTATTGCCCCATTTCCGTCATCAGTTGCTCGCTGGGCATCGTCCCGACCGTTTCGGAGTTTTTCGTCGCCTTCACCATGACCATGACCTTCATCGCGGAATCTCTCCTATTCGTGTTACTGTTAAATCGTCCGCAGTGGAATCAACGCGCGAATTCGTGCATCTCGCAAGTACAAGCCACCCCATACCATTGCCCCGAAAACGACGGGGAAGAGAATCTCGAACGCCCCATGCCCCACCCGCACGTGGCATTGTACCGCGCCGCCGAGATAGCCCGTAAGCAGGATGGCACCGAGTACGGCCGTGCGTGGAATAATGTATAAAACCGTACATGCAATCAGCACGATGCCGATTGGTGTAATCACATTTTCCGGTATGCCGAGTGCCACGGTCGCTTCGACGACTTTGGCGGGCTTTACCAGTTTCATGACGCCATCGAGCAGGAAGAACAGTGCGGGAAGGCCACTGAGGATTCGCCCCGCCCACAGGCGGCCTGTTGAAACGGTGTCGGTCGACATCTCACGATTCCTCTTATTTTGCAGGTAGATTCTGAAGTTCTTCAATTGGCCGGATTTCGACGGTGCCCTTGCGAGCGCCGGGAATGCGACCGGCGATCTCGATCGCTTCATCCAGATCGTTGGCATGAATAAGATAGTAACCGCCGAGTTGTTCGCTCGTTTCCGCGAACGGGCCGTCGGTGACGATTCGCTTCCCGCTACGGATCCGAACGCTCGTTGCCATCGCCACCGATTGCAACGGCGACGCACCAATATACTGCCCCTTCGCGTGCAATTGATGGCACAATTCGGCCGACTCAATCATGCACTCTTCGCGTTCGCCTACGGCATAGGCATTTTCATTCGTGTAGATCAGCATCATGTATTTCATGTTGTTCTCTTGTGGCTGGGTCTGTGACCCCGGAAGCCTGACAATTAATGAGAGGCTGCCTCTGCACCGGCCTCACAGAGGCCAGCTACAGAAGAAAGTCAGCGCCCAGGGGTTTCTGTGTTTACACCGCCACCGTTACCATCCATCCGACGCCGAAGCGGTCGGTGACCATGCCGAAGCGCGGCGACCAGAACGTCTTGCCCAGTGGCATTGTTACCTTACCTCCGTCGGAAAGTGCCGCGAAGGCGCGGTCGGCTTCGGCTTCCGTCGCTACCGAAAGCGAGAGCGAAAAACCGGCGAAACTGGAAACTTCAGCCCCACAACCGTCGGACGCCATTAGCGTGGTTCCGCCGATGTGAAATGTCGCGTGCATGACTTTGTTTTCAAAGCCCGGTGCGATTGTGCCGGGTGGCATCGGATCGGGGCTGTCCTTGAAGCGCATCATCATGTCCACTTCCGCGCCGATTGCGGTGCGGTAGAACGCGAGTGCTTCTTCGCAACGACCGCCGAAGAAGAGATAAGGTGTGACGTGTACTTTCGACATCGCGATTCTCCAGAAGTTCATGGTTTTCACAAGGTAATCGAACGGCGACGCCGCGAATCGACATCTGCGGGAAATTCTTTTACGAAAGTTCGCGAAGGCGCTTTTCGAGGAACCGGCGTTCCGGTTCTTGTTGCACCAACGCCAGTGCGTTCCGATACGATTCACGGGCTTGTGCCGTCTTTCCGAGTTGGCGATATAGGTCGGCGCGGGCCGCGTGGATCAGGTGGTAGTCGGCCAGGTCGCCGCGTTCCAAAATCGCTTCGATGAGACTCACCCCGGCTGCGGGTCCGTCGCGCATGGCGATGGCGACGGCGCGGTTTAGCTCGACGACGGGCGAAGGATTCGCGCGGAAAAGCAGGTCGTACAACGCGACGATCTGCACCCAATCGGTCGCGGCCACCGTCGCCACCTCGGCATGGATTGCGGCAATCGCGGCCTGGATCGTGTATGTGCCAAACTGCCGTGACGCGAGCGCGCGTTCGACCAGTGATTGGCCTTCGCGGATCTGATCGGAGTTCCACAGCGAGCGATCTTGGTCGTTTAACAAGATGAGATCGCCACTCGGCGAAGTGCGTGCCGTGCGGCGGGATTCGTGCAACAACATCAGAGAAAGTAAGCCCAAAACCTCGGAATCGGGGAGCAACTCCAACAGCAATCGGCCCAACTGGATTGCTTCCGCCGACAGACGCGGCCGCGTCAGCGACTCGCCGGACGATGCCGAATAGCCTTCGTTGAACACGAGATAAATGACGGACAACACCGAGTCCAAACGGTCCGGGAGGTCGGCGAGCGTCGGCACCTGATAGGGAATGCGCGTGCCGCGAATCTTCGCTTTGCCGCGGACGATTCGCTGGGCAATCGTGACCGGGGTGGTCAGGAACGCACTCGCGATTTCTTCGGTGCTGAGGCCGCAGACTTCGCGTAGCGTCAGCGCGATCTGGGTACTCGGCGACAATGCCGGGTGGCAACAGGTGAAGATCAACCGCAGGCGATCGTCTTCAATGTCGGCTTCGTCGCGCGGCGTTTTCGATGCCGCGATCCGCTCGAGGCGATTGCCAATTTCGGCGAGCGAGGCATCGAACACACTGCGTCGGCGAATCGTATCGATCGCTTTGAACCGCCCCGCCGACACCAGCCACGTTCGCGGGTTCGCAGGCACGCCATCGCGCGGCCATTGCTCGATCGCCGAAGCGAATGCCTCGTGCATTGCCTCTTCCGCAAGGTCGAAATCGTTCACCAGTCGAACGAGCGTGGCAAAGATTCGTCGCGACTCGGCACGATAAACGTCGTCGACCAATTGCCGAATATCCAGAGCGAGCATTCGATTGTTCCCGTTACACCATCGTTGCTAGAAATGCTTCAAGACGGTCGAAGTTTTGCTCGTTGCCTTCGAGGATGTATTGCCGCATCTGCGTCGCCTCGTCGTCGGACTCGAAACGCATCTGCCAAGTGAGGACGGTGTTACCCGAGCGCTCCGCAAAAGTCATGGTCAGTTGAAATTTGTGGATCGGTTTCAAACGTTGAAAGACGATCCGTTCGAGCGGCACGACTTCGACGAACTCGCTGACGTTGTGGTATTCTGCGCCATCGGGACCGTACATTGTGAATCGCCACGCGCCACCCGGACGCAAGTCGAATTCGTCGAACGTATTTGAAAAGCCCGCACGCGGTTTTTGTCGCGGATACTCTGTCGGTGCCCACATCGCAAAGCCTCTTCGGCCACGACCTGTTTTGGTCGGACTTGTTAAGGGCAGCCGGAGGATTTCTTTCCTTCATGGCTCGACTCACGCGACGCGGCCAGAGTCCATTTCATCTTACACCACCGGACTCAACCATTCCGATTCTCGCGCCGCCGCATACACGAGCGGTGGGTGTAACTCGTGTAAGCCCACTGATCCGCCACAGTCGTAGGCAGATTGCTGCGATGAAAATGCACATCGCCCACGGCACAGGTAGAATCAGGGGGGGAGTGACCTCCCCTGCTCGCCTTTCGCGCTAACAAATCGCACTCGTCACTCGCCACCATATACAATTCGCGGAAAGGAGATTTCGCCATGCCTGCGCGACCGATTATCGGTATCCCGATGCAGACGCAAAGCTCATCCGATGCGTTTTGGGTGATGCGGAAGCCGTACGTCGATGCGCTCCGGAATGCGGGTGCGATCCCGTGGATAGTCCCGCTGCTTGCCGACGATCCCGATACACTTCGCGAGATTTTCGACCGGCTCGATGGCTTGTTTCTGGCGGGCGGTGCGGATGTCAGCCCGGCGCGGTATGGCGAAGCGGCGAAGCCGTACCTCGGTGCGACCGACCCCGAGCGCGATGCGGTCGAGACGGCGCTCGTGCGGATGTCGCTCGATGCGCGACTGCCAATCTTTGCGGTCTGCCGGGGGCTGCAATTGCTGAATGTGGCGTGTGGCGGATCGCTGCATCAGGACATTCGCGCGGAAGTGCCTGCGGCGATCAAACACGATTATTTCGCGGCCGATTTGCACATCCGCACCGCCTGCGTTCACGACATTGCGGTGAAGGCGGGCACGCGAATTGCCGACATTTTCGGCTCCGCATCGCTATCCGTAAACAGTATGCACCATCAGGCGATCAAGGAACTCGCGCCGAATCTGACCGCGTCGGCGTTTGCACCCGATGGTATCATCGAGGCCGTCGAAGCCAAGGCGTCGTTCGCAATCGGCGTGCAGTGGCACCCGGAAGAACTGGCCGCCACCGACCCCGCGATGCGACGATTGTTCGAGGCGTTCACCGCCGCCGCGACGGAAGGAATGGGGCCGTGATCGACGACGCGATTGGGGCTTACCATGACATCATTTCCAGCGGGCAGACCGCCGCGAACACGCACGAAGCGCTGATGGCCGCGCTGGCGCAACGCAACCTCGGCTTCGGGACTCGCCCGATCTGTTCAGTGTTACGCCCGCGATTTCTGACCTCATTTCAAAGCGAATATCTCCAATCGCGTACGTCGATCATTTCGCGCGCCTTCCGCAAAATGCACGACCGCGCGATGCGCGATCGCCCGTTCCTGAAGCAGTTCGGCGTCCACGATTGGGAAGAGGAACTCTTCGCGCACGAACCCGGTTACGACTCGCCGAACCCGATCGCG